>CAZAHS010000206.1:0-4342 GCA_964484855.1 uncultured Sphingomonadaceae bacterium
AATTGATGATTTTGACGGTGTGGATTGCGGCGCACTGATTTGGGACGCGATTGAAGGGCGTTTGTCCTGAACCCTAGGGGCACTATAGTTTTAAGCCCTTGGGTGCGCATTTTCATATATATCCAGCAACCGCGCTGCATCGACCTGCGTATAGATCTGCGTGGAGCTAAGGCTGGCATGGCCGAGCAGCTCCTGCAAACTTCGCAAATCAGCGCCAGAACCTAGCAAATGCGTGGCAAAGCTGTGGCGCAACGCATGGGGGCTGGTGCCATCGGGTAGGCCGAGCGCCGTGCGTGCTGCCTGCATGGCGCGGCGGGTTATGGCGGGGTTTAGCCGGCCACCACGCGCGCCGCGAAACAATGCGCCATCTTTGCTGTCTGCATCAATAAAGGGGCATAGATCGGCATAGTTGTTAATAGCGTTGCGCACTTGTTCAAGCAGCGGCACAATGCGCTGTTTATTGCCTTTTCCGGTCAGCACCAACGTCTCACCTAGCGGTAGCAAATCACTATTCAGCGATATTGCCTCACTAATGCGCAAACCCGCGCCATAGAGCAGCAATAGCAGCGCCCAATCACGCGCTTGCAGCCAAGGCTCTTCATGCATATCGCGCACAGCCTCGGCCAGCAATATAACGGCATCGGGGTTAACGGCGCGGGGCAGGGTACGTTTCAGCCGCGGTCCACGCGGCATAGGCTTGGCAGGTGGGGCGGTGTTTCCAAAAATTTCACATTGACTGGCGGCAAAAGCGATAAATTTGCGGATGACAGACAATTCGCGCGCTACACTGCGATTGCCAATGCCCTCTATGCGGCGCGTCGCCAAATAGCTGCGGACTTTTTGCGGCGTCAATGCGGCGATGCTGGGCCAGCCGGTTAATGACGGCACAGCGTCCATCAGCCGCTGCGCCGTGGTGACATAAGCGCGCACAGTGTGCGGGGACCGGCGTTTGTCATGCGCCAAATGCGCCTGCCATGCCGTAATGATGCTATGCTGCGTCATGACGGTGAGATTAGCATGCTTCTTTCCATATTGTCACCTATTCGGGGGTTAAGCGCAGCAATTGCGCCAAAATGCCGTCGAGCAATAAATGGCTATCACCATTTATTTTCAATATGCTATTGTCGATATTGCAGATATTTTGTGAAGTGAGCATGCGCAATGCTTTTTCATCAATTATATGTTCGCGCGTCAGCCCAAAACGCTGTTCAATCGCCGCCAGATCAACGCCTTGCCTTAGCCTTAAACCCATAAGCAATGCTTCTTGTGCAGCGTCATGGGGGGGAAGTATATTCTCAAATTTAAGACCATGGCCATTGCGGGCGATAGCAGAGAGATAGTTTTCCGGTTTTTTGTGGCGTTCGGTCGCCATGCCGCCGCGCCGCCCATGGGCTCCGGGGCCAATGCCGGCATAATCATGATATAGCCAATAGGCCAGATTATGGCGGCTTTCTTGGCCTTTGGCGGCATAATTGCTGATCTCATAAGGGTGCAAACCTGCCGCTTCTGTCTGCTGTGCTGTGGCCAGATAAAAGTCTGCGGCGCGTTCATCATCCATGGGCGTAAAGACATTGCGCCGCACATCGCTGGCAAAGCGGGTATTGGGTTCAATTGTGAGCTGATATAGCGACAAATGGCCGGTTTCAAATGCCAATGCCTTGGCCAGCATGGTTTGCCATTCGTCCAGGCTTTGGTCCGGCAGGGCGTAAATCAGGTCAAATGTCACACGGCCAAAATGCCGCTGTGCCGTTTCCAGCGCGGCCAAGCCCTCTTGCGCTGAGTGCGCGCGGCCCAGAAAGGCCAATTGTGCATCATCAAAACTTTGCATGCCAAGCGATACGCGGTTGACACCTGCCTGTGCCAGTTCGGCAAATCGCGCGGCTTCGACAGAGGAAGGGTTCGCCTCCAGCGTAATCTCTATATCATCGGCAAATTGCCAATGATGTGCAGCCTGTACAAGCAATTCAGCCACCAAATCTGGCGGCATCAGGCTGGGTGTGCCGCCGCCGAAAAAGATACTGTTTAATGTACGCCCGGGCAGCAAAGCCGCCTCATGCGCCATATCGGCCAATAATGCCTGACGCCATGACGTCATATCAACGCTGTCACGCACATGGCTGTTAAAGTCACAATAGGGGCATTTGGATACGCAAAATGGCCAATGCACATAAAGCGCCAAACCATTGCCGGATGGCACAAAATTTGATGATGTGACATGGTTTTGCATGGAAATTTGCAGATCGTTCATAATTATTTGTCTATGCTATTCTTCATGCAAAAATCTCTTATCCTGTTGCCATGTCTTGCGCCAGTGTTGCTTGGCTGTATTTCACCTGAAACTGTTGCGGCCATTGCACCAGTCGCCAATTCTGCGCCGGTTATTAGCGTCCATTATGTTGGGCAAGGGCATAAGCGCAGCAATAGTGCGTTAAAAGCATCGATGATGACACGCCACAATGCCGCGCGCCGCAATGTGGGCGCGCCAGCATTGATTTGGGATGATGCACTGGTTCGCTCGGCACAAAAATATGCAAATACATTGTCAGCATCAGGACGTTTTGAGCATGACCCAGCCAATAGCGGATATGATGCAGAGGGTGAAAACCTTTGGATGGGAACGCGCGGTGCCTTTTCATATGATGAGATGGTCAATGCATGGATAGACGAGCGGCAATATTTCAAAAACGGCCCGTTTCCCGAAAATAGCCGAACTGGAAATTGGGGCGATGTTGGCCATTATACCCAGATTATATGGCCCACCACCACAAAAATTGGCTGCGCATTGGCTACGAACAGCGGCAATGATGTTCTGGTTTGCCGCTATAGTCCGGGCGGTAATATTGTTGGCCGTGACCCGCTAAAGGGTTAAAAAACCGCTGCTACCAGCTTGGCAAAGGCATCTGCGCGGTGGTCATGCTCCATCTTATGCTGCTGCCCCAGCTCGGCATAGCTTTGTGTCTCACCAGCGGGCACAAAAACGGGATCATAACCAAAGCCCAATAATCCGCGTGGCGGCCAAGTCAACGCGCCATAAGCGCGTCCCTCAACCACAAAATGCTCTCCATCCGGCCAGACCAAAGCAAGGGTTGAAACAAAATAGGCGCTGCGGTCCACATCTATGCCCTTTTCGGCCAATTTGCCCTCAACCTTGCCCATGGCCAGATACCAGTCACGGCCCGGACCGCCCAGCGCCTGCGCCTCAATCGGTTGGCGCTCGGCCCAGTCTGCGGTGTAAACACCGGGCGCGCCGCCCAAAGCCGCAACACAAAGCCCGCTATCATCCGCAAGTGACACACAGCCCGTTGCTTCACAGGCAGAGCGCGCCTTGATAAGCGCATTTTCGGCAAATGTTGTGCCGGTTTCTTCCGGTTCAGCCAGCCCCAAATCACCCGCTGCCTCTGTCTGCATGCCATAAGGGGCCAGCAGAGCATCAATCTCTGCCAGCTTGCCCTTATTATGGGTGGCGATAATCAGGCGGCCAGATTCTAATTTGCGTTGAGTCATGTCTATATCCGTTAGCGCTTTTAGCTAGACGCCTTGTCTTGCGCGGCAAAAATATCGCTGCAGCCCATGCGCGCCAAACGCAGCAAGCGCAGCAGCGCCTCCTCATCATAGGTTGCGCCCTCGGCAGTGGCCTGTACCTCTGCGATATTGCCATCACCGATAAGCACAAAATTGGCATCCGCATCGGCATTACTGTCTTCATCATAATCCAGATCAAGCACCGGCGTACCATTATAAATGCCGCAGCTAATGGCCGCGACTTTTTGTATAATGGGGTCTTTGTCGATCAGTTTTTGGTCAAGCAGTGTATTCACCGCAAGACGCAGTGCCACCCATGCGCCAGAAATAGAGGCTGTACGCGTGCCGCCATCAGCCTGTATAACATCGCAATCCAGCGTAATCTGGCGCTCACCCAGCGCTTTTAAATCTACGACTGCGCGTAAAGAGCGGCCAATAAGGCGCTGTATCTCTTGTGTTCTGCCGGATTGTTTGCCGCGCGCGGCTTCGCGTGATCCGCGTGTATGCGTGGCGCGGGGCAGCATGGAATATTCACCGGTCACCCAGCCTTCACCCTTACCACGCAGCCATGGCGGAATGCGTTCTTCTATGCTGGCAGTACACAAAACCTTGGTGTCACCAAAGCCTATCAGGCATGACCCTTCGGCATGTTTGGTATATCCGGTTTCAATAGTGATTGTGCGCATCTCATCGGGCGCGCGGCCGGATGGGCGGCCTTGGGCGGTGGACGTCATTGTGGTGATTCTCCTCATAAGGGCTATTCTAGCGGCGGGAATAACCTACATGCCCGCTAATGCAAGGCTTGAGCCGCAGCATGATT
>CAZAHS010000207.1:0-4338 GCA_964484855.1 uncultured Sphingomonadaceae bacterium
TGAGCCATTATTCCATCATGGTGAAGGGCCTTAGCCAGATGTTTGCCGCTGGCCCCGCTGTCGCTGCTGCAATTGGCGAGACGGTTGATAAAGAAGGGCTGGGCGGCAGCGAAATTCACACGCGCAACGGCGTAGTGGATGAAGAGGTTGCCAGCGAGGCCGAGGCCTTTGCCTATGCCCGCGCATTTTTGTCTTACCTGCCAAATGCCGTGGGAGTTTTGCCGCTGCGCACAGAGAATAGCGACCCGGTTGACCGGCGCGATGAAAATCTGCGCAATCTGGTGCCGCGTGTAGGCAATCAGGTCTATGCCATGCGACAATTGTTGGGGAGCGTGTTTGATACAGGCAGCGTGTTTGAAATGGGCCGCCGATGGGGCCGCGCGGCCATTACCGCTTTTGCGCGATTGGATGGCTGGCCAGTGGCGGTTGTGGCATCAGACCCCAGCTTTCTGGGCGGATCATGGGAAGCATTGACCGCGCAAAAGGTCAAACGCTTTACCGAATTGGCAGATAAATTCGGCCTGCCCGTTGTGCATCTGGTGGATAATCCAGGTTTCATGATCGGCACGCAAGCAGAGCAAGCAGGCACTATTCGGCACGGTGTGGAAGCGATGAGCGCCATTTACCGCGCCTCTGTGCCATGGTGCAGCGTCATCATCCGCCGTGCATATGGCATAGCGGGCAGCGCCATGAGCAATGCCGAGCGCTTTCAATATCGCTTTGCATGGCCCAGCGGTGATTGGGGCAGCCTGCCCATTTCTGGCGGATTGGAAGTGGCGTATAAATCAGAACTGGAAGCCGCAGATGACCCCGCCGCAAAATTGCAAGAGATTAAGGCGCGGTTAGACGCTGTAACCTCGCCCTTTCGTACCGCAGAGAAATTTGCGGTTGAAGACATTATCGACCCAGCCGAAACCCGTCCATTATTGTGCGAATTTGCCGATTTGGCCTATAGAAAATTAGGGCGGTAAATAACCGGCCATTCCTAGGCCCATATCCTATATAAATACCCTAAGTTCTGGTCGGAACATTTTTGTTGAGCGGGCGTTTTGACACTTATATAATAACATTATAAATTCTGCACATGCTTTGCCAGTCTGCGACCCTCAAAAACATATTGAACGCTTAACCCAAAGAGACATGATTTGAACAAGCCCGCAAAAATCGACGCCGCCGCCGCTAACGCAATTGAGGACGGTAAACCGCGCAAAAAGGCGGTTGTTATTGGCTCTGGTTTGGGCGGTATCGCATGCGGCATCCGGCTGCAAAGTCTTGGTTTCGATACCACAATAGTTGAAAAGCTGGATGCACCGGGCGGCCGCGCTTATGTGCGCCGGGCAGAGGGCTTTACCTTTGATATGGGGCCAACGGTGCTGACCGTCCCCTATTTCATTGAAGAGCTTTTTTCTCTGCAGCGCGATTGTGCGGGCCTTGGCGATCCTGATTTTCCGGCAGAAATCATGGGTGATGACCAGCGGATTACCAGCGGCATTAGCGGCGGCCCCAATACCAGCAAATATGTTGAAATCCGTCCTGTATTGCCTTTTTACCGTGTCTATTTTGATGATGGCACTTATTTTGATTATGATTCCGATCCGGTAAATTTGCGCGAGCAGATTAAGCGCATCGCACCTGAAGATCTGGACGGATATGAGGAATTTCATAAAGCTGCGCGTGCCATTTTTGATCGCGGGTTTATTGAATTGGGCTATACTTATTTTGGCAATGTCGGCGCGATGCTCAGCGTTGCGCCTGATCTTATAAAATTAAAAGCCATCCAACCGCTGTTCAGTCTGGTGAAGAAATATTTCAAGACTGACAAAATGCGCCAAGTGTTCAGTTTTGAGCCGCTGTTAATCGGCGGCAACCCGCTTAAAGTCCCCGCCATCTACGCGATGATCCATTTTGTTGAGCGTACTTGGGGCATACATTTTGCCATGGGCGGCACCGGCGCGCTGGTCGCGGCTTTTGTCCGCAAATTTGAGGAAATGGGCGGCACTTTGCAGCTAAATGCAGAGGTTGAGCGGATTGATGTTGAGAAGATTGGCAAAAAGCGTGTTGCCAAGGGTGTTACCTTAAAAAATGGCAATGTGCTGGAGGCGGATCTGGTGGTTTCCAATGGCGATTATGCCAGCACCTATCTCAATCTTGTTGAGAAGAAACATCGCAAGATTAACCGCGATGCGCTGGTCAAGTTTCGCAAGCAAAGCATGTCGATCATGGTCATTTATTTCGGTTATAAAAAGGCTGATGGTGACCCGAGCTTACAGCATCATAATATCATTCTTGGCCCCCGTTATGAGGAATTGCTAACCGATATTTTTGATCGCAAAATTCTTGGTCCAGATTTTTCCCAATATCTGCATATCCCAACCCTAACTGACCCCAGCCTTGCGCCAGAGGGGCATCATGCGGCCTATACGCTAATACCAGTGCCGAATAATAAGAGCGATCTGGATTGGGATGAGATTGGTGATGAATTTTGCGAAACAGTGCTGCGCTTTTTGGATGAGCGCGGCCATATTCCCAATTTGCGCGAGCGGCTGGTCTATAAAAGCTTTGTAACGCCCAATTATTTTCAAGACACACTAAATTCACATATGGGCAATGGCTTTGGTGTGGAGCCTGTGCTCACCCAAACCGCATTTTTCCGCCCACATAACCGCAGTGAGGATGTAAGCAACCTCTATCTGGTTGGTCAGGGAACACAGCCAGGCGGCGGCACGCCCTCTGTCATGATGTCCGCCAAAATGACAGCGCGCGAAATTGCCAAGGATTTTGCGGTTGACGACGCAATTGTGAATGCCAGCCCCGCCACGCATTCGGCCAATGCTCAGCCTATAGCTGCGGAATAAATATTGCGGGTTTAGGCGCTTGCTATTAAAATTTGGCCGTTAAGTTTGGCGGTCAAATTTATCAGCGCGGCGTTTACCAAAGCGCATATCGCCCTCTAGCCGCGCCCTGAGCTGGGTATAATAATTTTCCAGAAAAGCCCGTTCATCGCCGCCGCCAGGAACCCATCCCAGCTTGCGGCATATCGCCTCATAAACTGCACGCTCTGCATCGCCGCTTTCTTCGCGCAGCACTTTTTCCAGCGTCTTCAGCTCATATTCGCCGTAAATGTCCAGCTCTTCATCCGTAAAACGGTAATCAGAAGAAAGCTGACTGGCCATGCTATCCGCAGAGGCAACAATATTGGTCATCTTCGCTTTTTCTGCATGCACCACCCATGTTCCTGCAATTAAATCACCGCAGCGTAGCCGGTCCTTATTAAATAGCGGAAAGAACAGGAAAACGCATATCCAGATCAGGCCGGCAAAAACCGCATAATTGCTCAATACTCCCTGTACACTGGTGGTAATCAAATAGCTTATCGGCAGAAATAGCTCAATCTCTCGTACCAAATTACGGGCAATCACAGCCTCTTTGGTCAAACGGCCCCCATCGCGCGATGCAACGCGCAGGCCCAATATCCTTTTGCCCCAAGTCGCGCTTTTGCTGCCCAATTCAAAAAACAGGAAATAGGCATTGCGCAGCATGAATATAAAAATGATAGAGACAACAATAAGAAACGAACCAAAACTGCCGGTTTCATTAATGCTAAATGTGCTAAACATAATGGCCAGCATGATAAAATACGCAATTATAATCAGGCCAATGAAAATGATATCAAGCACGACAGCACCTGCGCGCGCACCGGCATTGCCGATATAGACATTCAGCCCTACACCTTCTGGTGTGACCATCAGCCTGTGTAATTTGGCCGCATATTCTCCGCTGCGGCGGCCAGTTCTGGCGGCGCTATTCGCCATTGTTCATGCCTTTATTCTGGGCGACATCCTGCCCGCGCCCTGCAAATACAAAATAGACTATCCAGAATAGCAAAAGCCCATAGCCTATGGCGTAGCGGGCCACAGTGCCCGTAATAAGCTGGCGGCCAAAGCCTTCCAGAACCGCCGCCATAATGAGCATGATTATCACACCTACCATCACGAGCGCACCCGCCGTACCCGCCTCTTGCAACGCGGCCATATGGGTTTTTTGACCCGGAAAGGCCATGCGTCGCCCAATATGCAAACCAGCCGCTCCAGCAAGAACAATGGCCAGCAATTCAGTGGTACCATGAATGGACAACCAGCCAATAAACTCAACCCCCAGATCGGCATCAACAAAGACCCAGATCATGGCGCCCAGCAGAGTGAAATTATAGATTTCCAGCAATATGGTAGGGATGCCAAAGGCAAAACCCAACGCAAAAGCCAATATGCCGACACCGGCATTGTTGCTAAACAAAGATGCAGCGAAGACCGACAATCCGTCATTGCTGCCTTTCTCTAC
>CAZAHS010000208.1:0-4334 GCA_964484855.1 uncultured Sphingomonadaceae bacterium
ATGACCGCCATTTGCGTGATGATGCTGGCCTATTGCGCGGCGGGTGATGTGATTGTGCATAGCGGGCCATTATATGCCGCGAGTGAAGGCTTTGTCGCCAAGGTGCTGAGCAAATATAATGTCACCTATGTTGACTTTCCCGCTGGCGCGACCCGCGAAGAGCTGGAGGCCAAGCTGGAAGAGGCCAAGGATCTGGCCGCGAAACAGGGCGGCAAGGTGGCGATGGTCTATCTGGAAAGCCCGGCCAACCCCACCAATGCGCTGGTCGATATAGAGGCAGTGCGCGATGCGCGGAATGCGGTGCTGGGCGCGGATGCTGCGCCGATTGCGATTGATAACACATTTCTTGGCCCGTTATGGCAGCGGCCTCTGGTTCACGGCGCGGATGTGGTGGTGTATAGCCTGACCAAATATGTTGGCGGGCATAGCGATTTGGTGGCCGGATCACTGGCTGGCGCGAAAAAATGGATGGACCCAGTGCGCGCGCTGCGCAACACTATGGGCGGCATTGTTGACCCCAATACCGCATGGATGCTGATGCGCAGCCTGGAAACGGTGGAATTGCGCATGCAGCGGGCGGGCGAAAATGCAGCCAAAGTCTGCGCTTTTCTGGCCCAGCATCCAAAGGTGGAGGGGCTGGGCTATCTCGGCATGATATCCGACAGCCGCCAGCAGGATATTTATGAGCGGCATTGTCTGGGCGCTGGCTCTACCTTCTCGGTTTTTATCAAGGGCGGGGAGGCAGAGAGCTTTGCGTTTTTGGACAATCTGCGCATTGCCAAATTGGCGGTCAGTCTGGGCGGCACCGAAACATTGGCCAGCCATCCAGCGGCAATGACGCACCTATCAGTGCCCGATGCGCGTAAGGCCGCTTTGGGCATTACCGATAATCTGGTGCGCATATCAGTGGGCATTGAGGATGCGGATGATCTGATCGCCGATTTCGATGCAGCGTTGGCGCACGTTTAGGCGGTTTGATAATATCTCCCTAACGCGCAGCGTTGGGCCAAGGTGATTGATAATAGCTCCCTAACGCGCAGCGTTGGGGAGGGGGACCGCGCGCAGCGGGGTGGAGGGGCACGGCTACCCCTTTTCATGCCTGCCCCTTGTCCGCCCTATTTGGCGCACACCCTTCCAATATCCTGCGGATGGTCCCCCGCCCGATGCGCCGAGATATTGGGTTTTAAGGGATATTGGCGGCGCCTGCCTAGCGCGATACCAAGCGACTTTTTTTGAAGCCAAATGCGGGTTTTTCGGGAACATTTGCGGCAGTTAAATAGCCCGCAATCTCCATTTGCTGTGCCTCGCTCAGCCGGGATTTGGGCAGCATATTGAACAGGCGGTCACTTTGATAAAGCAGCAAATGCGCCTCGCCATCCTGCCAGCCTGAAAAATCCCGCTTTCTTTTGCGCCTAAACCTTGCCGTTTAGCAATATCCATGCGGCGCCTGCATTGAGCGTGGTATAGCCAATATAGGCGCCAACAGCGATGAAAAAGCCCTGATTGGCGAAGCTCATTGCCGCGACCAATATGACATATTCCAGCGCATATCCGCCCCAGCCGCCAGTCGCTTTGTCAAAGGCAGCGCGGGTGCCCTGAATGGCGGGGTGGCCCGATTCCATGACCGCTTTGTGCATGGCAAAATTGCCAGTGCCGAGGACGAATAAGAAGAATAATAACGCCATATCAGCCAATATAGCGGGTCTTTTGCATTTTTCTATTGTTTAGCCCGGCAAAAGGCACAGATTGCAGTCATGGCCCATAAAAAACCGCATCTGCCTGAAAAGACCTGCCCCGTCTGTGATCGGCCCTTTGCATGGCGCAAAAAATGGGCGCGCGATTGGGACAATGTTATCTATTGCTCAGAACGTTGCCGCCGCACGGGAAAGAGCGGCGGCTAGCTATTGGCTTTGCCGTTCTGCAAATATCTATCAGAAAATAGGGTCTTGCAGCTTATCGTCTTTTAACGGGGTGTTTCGCGTCTCTGGCTGTTGCAATATGACAGGGCTGCCATCGGGCGCGATATCAGCGGAATTGCCCTGACTATCAGGCTCCTGTTCTGCTGGCTCTTGGTCAGTAGGCTGCTGATCTATAGGCTCCTGTGCGCCGGGCAGATTGTCTTCAAAATAAAAACCTTTGACCAGCTCCTGCTCGACATAGCCGCCATGATAAAGGTCCATATAGATGGTTGTTGCGCCCGGTGCAGCACTGCCGCAATCCACTATATAGGCATCAACAATATAGCCATAAACGCCTGAGCCGACATTGCCATCGCGGCGATATTGCGGGGCAGAGCCGTCACCGCAGCGCAGGCGCTGTAAATATTCGCGTTGGCCAGCGACCGCATCGGTGCGCACGGGATTTTTCTTACTGCCCAAGGGGTTTTTATAGGCCTTTTTGACCATCTTCTCATATTGTTTGTCAGACGGGATTTCGAGGCCAAAACTCTCCATCATCCGTTGATTGTCATTGGGTTCGCCGCGGTCTGTACTTTGCGCCATGGCGGTGGATAATGGTGTAATAGCCAGCAATGTTGCGGCCAGTTTGATTGCGATATGCATAATATTTCCCCTCTCAACCAGCTTCCAAGTCTAATAAAGGCCGCCGTAAAAGCAAGGGGGCAGGTTTTGGCTCTGCGCCAGACGCAAAAAGGGCGGCTCCATAAAGAACCGCCCTTATTTTAATTGCTATGACAGTCCGTTATTAGAAACGGTCTGCGTCCATGACTTTGGTCCATGCTTTGACAAAAGTCTTCGCAAAGCGCTCTGCCGCATCATCGCTGGCATAAACTTCTGCTTGTGCGCGCAATACCGAGTTGGAACCGAAAATCAGATCAGCACGGGTGCCGGTCCATTTGGTTTCGCCGGTGGTGCGGTCTTTGCCGACAAAGCTGTCTTCTGCATCTGATGTGGCTTCCCACTGCACGCCCAGATCAAGAATAGTCTTGAAAAAGTCTGTGTTCAGTGTGCCGGGGTTTTCAGTGAAGACACCATGGTTTGAACCACCAACATTGATGTTGATGCTGCGCAGACCGCCCAGCAGGGCTGTCATTTCCGGCATGGTCAAGCCCAGCATCTCCGACTTCTCGACCAGCAATGCCTCTTGCGAACGCATTTGTGTGCCGATGGTGAAGTTACGGAAACCGTCAGCGCGCGGCTCTAATGGTGCAAAGCTGTCTGCATCAGTATGCTCATCGCTGGCATCGGTGCGGCCCGGTGTGAACGGTACGCTGATGTCATGACCGGCATCTTTTGCCGCTTTTTCGATACCAACACAGCCCGCCAGCACGATAAGATCGGCCATGGAGACTTTGGTGCCAGAGGCGTTAAAGCTGCTTTGAATGGCGCTCAGCGCGTCCAGCGCTTTGGCCAATTCTACCGGCTCATTCGCGGCCCAGTCCTTTTGCGGAGCCAGACGGATACGTGCGCCATTTGCGCCGCCGCGATGGTCTGTATTGCGATAGGTTGAGGCAGATGCCCAAGCCGTCGCCACCAAACGCGCCGTTGAAAGACCGCTATCAAGGATATGCGCTTTCAATGTTGCAATATCAGCATCGTTAATCAGATCGCCCTCTTGCGCGGGAACGGGATCTTGCCAGATCAGGTCTTCAGCAGGAACTTCTGCGCCTTTATAACGGGCTTTCGGCCCCATATCGCGGTGCGTCAGTTTAAACCATGCGCGTGCAAAAGCATCCGCAAATTGGTCAGGATTGGCGCGGAAACGCTCGGAAACTTCGCGGTATGCCGGGTCCATTTTCATCGCCATATCCGCTGTGGTCATCATCAGCGGCTGGGTTTGTGATGGATCATGCGCAGCCGGAGCTTCAGGAGCGCCCTGGCCTGCTTTTGGTGTCCATTGATGCGCGCCAGCGGGTGATTTGGTCAGTTCCCAATCATAGCCGAGCAGCACTTCAAAATAGCCATTGTCCCAAGCGATGGGGTTTGGCGTCCAAGCACCTTCAATGCCGGAGGTAATGGCATCGCCGCCTTTGCCGGAGCCATGCTTGCTCAGCCAGCCCATGCCCATTGCGGCCATGTCTTCGCCTTCTGGTTCGGGGCCGACCAGATCAGCATCACCAGCGCCATGCGCTTTACCAAAGGTGTGTCCCCCAGCGGTCAAGGCAACGGTTTCCTCGTCATTCATCGCCATACGGGCGAAAGTAACGCGAATATCATGTGCGCTGCCCAGCGGATCAGGCTCGCCGGACGGGCCTTCTGGGTTGACATAGATCAGACCCATATGAACCGCGCCTAGCGGATCGAACAATTCACGCTCGCCAACAAAACGGTCTTCGCCCATCCATTCGGATTCAGGGCCCCAGTTAATTTCTTCCG
>CAZAHS010000209.1:0-4326 GCA_964484855.1 uncultured Sphingomonadaceae bacterium
TGTTGACATCGCAGGGGTCGGAAGTTCAACTCTTCCTACGCCCACCATCATTTCCCCAATTTTTCTTTTACAGATATTATAAAAGCACTGACGTTACGGAATCCGCATATCATTGCACGGCGTATAAGGCTGTGTGGTAAAAATGCGTGGCATTACGCGCAAAACTGCGCTTAAAGTCTGCCTATGCAATTATCTGAACTTCTGAAAAATGCTGTCGTTACAGATGGCGCTGCCACGATTTCCATACCCAGTAGCTGGATGCAGGGGCGCACCACTTATGGTGGTTTATCCGCGGCATTGGCGCATCATGTTGCACGGGCGAGCTTTCCCGATATTCCGGCATTGCGTTCTGCGCAGATTGCTTTTGTCGGTCCGATTGCAGGTGATTGTGACATAAAGGTTGAGCAGGTGCGGCGCGGTAAAAATACGGCCTTTGTCACGGCGCGCATCAGCTATGGCGATGGTGTTGGCATGATCTGCACCTTCATCTTTATGAACCCGCGTGAAAGCAGCATAGTGCATCATGGGCTGGACGTTGATGCGGCGGATATGCCGCCCATTCCGGCAGCCGAAGATGTGCGCCACGGGCCGCCTGAATTTTTCACTTATCATCTGGATTATCAGGATAAGCGGATTGACCTGAATGGCAACACCACAAAGCTGGAGGCATGGCACCGCCTACGTGATGGGCTGCGCGATGATGGCCCGCATGCCGGGCAGCGTGATGTGATGACCGAATTATTGTGCATTGGTGATGGCCTGCCGCCCTCTGCCATGGGGCTAATGACCAAATCAGGGCCGGTTAGTTCCATGAACTGGCAGGTGAATATGCTCACCGATACCCCGCAAACCCGCGATGGCTGGTGGCTGCTAACCTCTGAAACTCATCACGCGCAAAATGGCGCAAGCAGCCAATATATGACCGTGCGCAATGCCGATTTAGAGCCAGTAATGACCGGCATGCAATCGGTCGCTTTGTTCGTCTAAAAAATATAAAGAGAGGGCGCGACATGAAAACACGCATAACCGAAATGCTGGGGGTGGAATATCCGATAGTGCAAGCGCCTATGGGCTGGATTGCGCGCAGTGCCTTGGCCAGCGCCATGTCCAATGCAGGCGGTTTGGGCATTATTGAGACATCATCGGGCGAGCTGGACACTATCCGCGATGAGATTGCCAATATGCGCAAGCTCACCGATAAGCCCTTTGGCGTCAATATCGCGCAGGCCTTTGTACGTGACCCCAGCATTGTTGATTTCATTGTCGATCAAGGCGTTAAATTCGCCACCACGTCTGCGGGCGATCCAAACCGTTATTGCGGGCCGTTAAAAGAGGCAGGGCTGACCGTGTTTCATGTTGTGCCCAATTTGGCAGGCGCGATTAAGGCGATTAAAGCCGGTGTTGATGGCTTAGTGGTTGAAGGCGGCGAAGGCGGCGGTTTTAAGAATAAGGATGAGGTGGCGCTGATGGTGCTATTGCCGCTGATCCGTGAAAAGGTTGATGTGCCGATTATCGCGGCGGGCGGTATCATGTGCGGGCGCACTATGGCCGCGGCTTTTGCACTGGGCGCAGAGGGCGTGCAAATGGGCACGCGCATGGTGAGCGCAGCGGAATCGCCGGTGCATGATAATTGGAAGCAATCCATCATCGACGCCAAAGAAACCGACACGGTGTTTCTCAACCGTCATGGCCAGGGCCCCGCGTTAAGAGCGCTGAAGACCGAGCGCACAAACCGGCTGGAAACACAGCCGAGCGAGAATATTTTCGGCGAGATGGCCAATGCGCTCGACCTCTATTTTGGCGGCGATATGGAGGCGGCAATTGCGCTGTCTGGCCAAGTTGCGGGGCGCATTGACAGTGTGAAACCGGTCAAGCAGATAGTGGACGAGATTATGGATGAATTCCATGCTGTCGCCAAAGCAATAAGCACATTATAAAATTATAAAATAAGAGAGGATAAGCGCATGAAAACACGCATTACCGAGATGTTCGGCATTCAGCACCCTATCATTCAGGGCGGCATGCACTATGTTGGCTTTGCTGAGATGGCGGCGGCGGTTTCCAATGCGGGCGGCCTTGGCATCATCACCGGCCTCACGCAAAAATCAGCGGCGGACCTCGCCAATGAAATCGCCAAATGTAAGGATATGACCGATAAACCCTTTGGCGTGAACCTGACCTTCCTGCCGGTGGTCAATGCGCCCGATTATGCGGGCATGGTCAAGGCGATTATTGATGGCGGCGTTAAGGTCGTCGAGACAGCGGGCAATAACCCTGTGCAGGTGCTGCCGCCGCTGCATGAGGCGGGGATTAAGGTCATCCACAAATGCACCAGTGTGCGCCATGCGCTGAAAGCCCAATCTATCGGCTGTGATGCAGTTAGCGTTGATGGTTTTGAATGTGGCGGCCATCCGGGCGAAGATGATATTCCCAATATGATATTGCTGCCCCGCGCGGCGGATGAGCTGGATATTCCGTTCGTCTCCTCGGGCGGACAGGCTGATGGGCGCAGCCTTGTAGCATCTTTGGCTATGGGCGCGGACGGCATGAATATGGGCACGCGCTTCATCGCGACCAAAGAAGCACCGGTGCACCAAAATGTGAAGGATGCGATTGTTGCAGCTTCTGAGCTAGATACACGCCTCGTCATGCGCCCGCTGCGTAATACCGAGCGGGTGATGAACAATGCAGCGGTTGAACGATTGCTGGAGATTGAGAAAGAAAAAGGCGCAGACCTGCAATTTACTGATGTGATAGAGCAGGTTGCAGGCGTTTACCCCAAAATCATGATGGAAGGCACCATGGATGCCGGCGCATGGAGCTGCGGCATGGTGGCAGGGCTTATCAACGATATTCCAACCTGTCAGGAACTGATTGACGGCATCATGGCCGAGGCAGAGACGATTATAAACCAGCGCCTTGGCGGCTTTTTGGCAGCTTAAATAAGGGGCAATACCGCAATGACCATCACCATTCATCATCTGGAATATTCACAGTCTTTTCGGCTGATTTGGCTGATGGAGGTGCTGGGCGCGGACTATGAATTGGTGACATATCCGCGCGATAAATCGAGCCAATTGGCACCCAAAGACTATAAGGCGCGCTCTCCGCTCGGCACTGCGCCGTTCATTACCGATGGTGATATGGTGATGGCCGAAAGCAATGCGGCGATTGACTATATATTGGATCTGCATCCTGATAGCGGCCTGCGCATAGAGGCAGGTGAGGCGGGGCGCGCGCGCTATCTGTTTTGGTTTCACGCGGCGCAGGGCAGCATGATGCCGGTATTGTTTATGAACACCGTATTTGGCCTCATGCCCGCACAGGCCCCTAGCTTTGTGCGCCCCATGCTGAAAGGCGCATTGTCGGCGGTCAGCAATATGCTGGTCAAACCGCGTCTGGAGAAATTGCTGGATGAGGCCGAAATCCATCTTGCCGAGCATGAATGGCTAGCAGGTGAAAGGCTGACCGCCGCCGATATCACCATGTGCTACCCCATGGCAGCGGCCAAGCAAGCGGGCTATATTAAGCCGCGCTATAAAGGCTGTCTGCGCTGGCTGGAGCAGATGGAAGCCGATGAAGCATTTCAGCGCGCAAAGACACAAGATGATGATCGCCGCATGGTCTTTGTTGTGAAATAAAGGGGCGGGCGGTTTGGCTAGAGTGGGGCGCAAATAGCGCTTGCTATTCTGCGTGATTAAACCCCGTCAGTATGACCGCGCACTGGCGTCATTGCCAGGAGCCCAAAACTTTTTGGGCGACGCGGCAATCCGGAGCGTTTGGTGCGCAATGACGGTTGGAAAGCGACTATTATATAGCAGGTGCAGCAGGTTGCGCTGCTGTTGCCATGATTTTATTTTGCCAAAAACGGTGCCGGATGCTGACCCTCTTATTATTTTTGCTGCACCCTGAAATCAAACACATCCGGGCGTGTATAATGGCCGCTATTGTCCATATCAAAATGGCCGCGGGTGCGATCATTTAGGTCTATGGTGGCGGTCAATATCGCTTCTTCGCCAAAAACCGGCCCGGCCAGCACTTCCCCCATGGGCGATATGATGCATGATCCGCCATTGATTAACACCGTATCGGGCGCATTGCCCTGAATGGCATTATATTGCGCGGCGTCGAGCGAGATGTCACCGCGTGTCATATATTGGCAGGATGACAGCACAAAGCTGCGGCTTTCCAGCGCGATCATCTGCATGGAGGGGAGCCAGACAGCGCGGTCATCAACCGTCGACACGCAATAAAAATCAGGATTATGCGCATAATAATGGCTGCGCATCAGCGGCATGTAATTTTCCCAGCAAATCGCGCTGACCA
>CAZAHS010000210.1:0-1134 GCA_964484855.1 uncultured Sphingomonadaceae bacterium
CCACTCGGGTCAGTGCTATTCACTGGATCGCCGCCGACATAGGCATAGATATTCACCCCGTCGCCATAGCCTATCGGGTCTGTCTGCATAAAGCGGCCCAGCGTGGGGGAGTAGATGCGCGCCCCTTCGACAGGCTCAGGACAGGCTTTATAATAATACATGCCCAGCTCTGGAAGCCACGTCTGCCCAGTATAGCGCAGGCGACGCTTTGTTTGGGGAACAAAGCTAAAGCCGAGCCACCTGCCCAAATTGGTTTCAGCAGGAATGCCATATTCATTATAGCTGTTAATTGCCAACACGCTCCCTGTTTTCCCCGGGCCTGTCCCCGAACTAATCGCCACCACAGACCCGCGCTCATCTTTATGCAGATAGCGCTTATCGGTGGTATCAGTGCCCTCATACCAGTTTGGCGAAGGCGAGACAATCCGGGGGATTGACGACCGCCAAACTCCCGCAGCGCAAGCAAGGGCCAAGGATCATCTACACCCGGTCCGTGAACATAACGCCGCAACATGGTGCCGCGGGCGTTGTACTCTGCAATGAGGTCTTAACCGTCATAACCGGTCTTGAGATAATTCTTATTGCTATTATTAACATATCAAAGGCAATAATAGATAATTATTTCTATTCTACCTCCTTAACATCTCGCACAACGAATATATAATCCCAATTACATGTAACGCCAAATGTGGTGTTGTATGGATTTTCATTGATAATTCCATTCAGGTAATCAGAATAATTATAAACCTCGCCGAATATATCGTATATTTTATTGGTACGATTGCTGTTTTCAATTGCCTTAAATATTTTTTTTTGGTTTTCAAAGTCTACTTCAGCATTTATGCATCCAGATCGTACATATTGCGAGTGAGGCTTAGTTGATTTAATCTCATACATTCGGTTATCAATGCGGAAAGAACCACGGATTTTCAAGGTTAAAGGCTCATCGTCGAAACTTATTAGTTCGACCTCTTGCTTCTGGTTGCCTACACAGCCTGACGGCAAGAAAATAAGAATAATAAATAAAGCTCTTAACGACATACTTTGGGTGCCACTCCCTCTTCCCTAGCTTGCAATCGGCTTTCTACGCTTCTTTATAGCCTTCTGCGATTGCTACTTGGAAAACTTCCACGC
>CAZAHS010000210.1:1144-4298 GCA_964484855.1 uncultured Sphingomonadaceae bacterium
CTTCCACGCCCAAATATTCTATCAATTAAACAGAATTATCTTAAACCATTTGATCTAAAGATTCAATTACTTGCAAAAAAGAATCTATGAAGGCGATTTCGGATGAAACGATTATCAATTTCAAGTGCGAGGATAATGGCGATAATGGGCCTATAAATGTTAGCTTCTCTTCCCAAAGAGGAATTGTTGAATGGGGTTTCGATTGTCAAGATTGCGAAATTGACCACCTTATTAGTCAAAACGGTCTTGGCAGACCCTGTAGCTGATAATAAATTTGGCATGATTAGCAATGATGCCCAAGCTCAAACATCGCTCGGCTGGGCTGCTTATGTCTCTGTACTTATGCGCTCTATTGCTTAAAATGCCGCCACATGACGCCTGATAATGAAGCGATTTCCATTGATGATTTTGCGCGTGTGGATATTCGCGCAGGCGTGATTGTTGCGGCGGAGCCTTTTCCTGAGGCGCGTAAGGCGGCTTATAGGCTGCGGGTGGATTGTGGGCCAGATATTGGGGTGAAGCGCTCCTCGGCGCAGATTACTGATTTATATCAGCCTGATGATTTAATCGGCATGCGGGTGATGGCGGTGGTTAATTTGCCGCCGCGCCAGATTGGGCCGATGATGTCTGAAATCTTGGTGCTGGGCTTTCATGATCCCCAAGGGCGGGTCGTTCTGGCGCAGGCGCAGGGTGATGTTATACCGGGCGCACGTTTATGTTGAACCATAAGCCAAATGGCGTTTATTGGGCCGTATTATGACTATCATATTGTCCATCATGGTGCTGGCCAGCTTTGCGCTTATTATTGGCGGCATCATGCTGGGGCGCAAAAAGGGCTGGGGGCTGAAACCTGTGCTTATGCTGGTGCTGGCGGCAATAATGTTGGGCAATACCGCTTTAATCGCTACGCCCAATGAGCGCGGATTAGCGCCCGCCGAAGCGGATTTTGAAAATTAGATAGGCCAAGCGTTTTCGCTTGCAACTCCAACACAAAAATCCAACATTCCAACCCACCGCATTACCGCAAGCACAAAATTGTGTTTTTGTGCTTTTGTGAATTTGTGAAACTGTGTTTTTGTGCTTTTGTGAAACTGTGCTTTCGTGAATTCGTGTTTCTGTGATTTAGCGAATGGGCGAATCCGGTGCCAGCCGCATATCCAAATAGGTATCAACTGCGGCCATTAAATCATCCATCTCATTTTCAAAGAAATGGTTGGCGCGCGGCACCTGATCGTGATGCACGGTAATGTGCTTTTGCGTGCGCAATTTATCGACCAGCTTTTGCACAGCAGATGGCGCAACCACTTGGTCATTAGCGCCATTGATGATGATGCCGGATGCTGGGCAGGGGGCCAAAAAGCTGAAATCATACATATTGGCGGGCGGCGCGACCGAGATAAAGCCGCGAATTTCCGGCCGACGCATCAGCAATTGCATACCGATAAGCGCGCCAAAGCTAAAGCCGGCAACCCATGTGGTTTCTGCCTCTGGGTGGATGCTTTGCACCCAATCGAGCGCAGCAGCGGCATCGGACAATTCACCAACGCCATTATCAAAACTGCCCTGGCTGCGGCCCACGCCGCGAAAGTTAAAGCGCAAAGTGGCAAAGCCGCGCTTCACAAAATTATTGTACATTTCAAAGGTGATGCGGTCATTCATCGTGCCGCCGCCTTGCGGGTGCGGGTGCAGAATTATGGCAACGGGCGCTCTGGGGCGCGGGGCAAGGCTGAAACGGCCTTCAAGACGGCCTTCCGGGCCGGACATGGTGACTTCGGGCATAGCTGTGTTTTTCTGTATAAAATCGGTTAGGCGGGATGTGAAAATACCATTTTCTATAAGTCCGCGCGCGGTGTCTGACATGCCTATACATAAATTTGCAGACAAAATGCAATAAAATGCGTGGACCAGCCTCACGAAAACGCTAAATGCATCAATATGGTACTTTCTGCACGCCTATATCTCGATCATGCTGCGACAACGCCGGTGCTGCCCGCGGCACAGGAAACCATGCTGCACGCCCTTGCCGAATGGGCCAATCCATCATCGCCGCACCTGGATGGGCGCAGCGCGCGCAAGGCTTTGGAAGCTGCACGCGGCGAATTGAAAAGCCTGCTTGACTGGGATGGTGAGGTTATCTTCACCGGCGGCGCGAGTGAGGCCATATCAATGGCATTGCACGGCCCGAAATTTAAGCGGCGCATTGTCTCCCCAACCGAGCATGACGCGGTATTGCGCAGTGCAGGGGATAGCGGGCAAAAGCTGGCGGTGGATTTGCAGGGGCGCATCGTGCTGGCCAGCGTAGAGCGGCTAATGGCGGAGCGTGAGGGCCATGCCATTGTTGCGGTGCAGAGCGTGAACAATGAAACGGGCGTTATTCAGCCCGTTGATGATATTGCCGAAATCGTTGCAAAACATGGCGGCTCTTTATTGTGTGACTGCGCGCAAAGTGCAGGCAAGATACAACTTCCCGATGCGGATTTAATTTCCATCTCCGCGCATAAATTTGGCGGTCCGCCCGGTGTCGGCGCATTGCTGGTCAAGGATTTGGGCTTGCTCTCTCCGGCGGGCGGGCAGGAAAAGGGCTACCGCGCAGGGACAGAAAATGTGCCGGCGATTTTGGCTATGGTCACTGCGCTGAAGCAAAAAACCGGCTGGCTGGACCGCGCGGTTGAGCTGCGCCGTCAGCTTGATGTAGCGATTGAAAAAGCAGGCGGCGATGTGGTGGCAAAAGGGGCCATGCGTCTGCCCAATATTGCCAGCTATCATATGCCGGGTATTAGCGCCAATGCGCAGCTTATCCAATTTGACTTGGCGGGAATATCGGTTTCTGCGGGCAGTGCCTGCTCCTCTGGCAGCCTGAAATCCAGCCATGTGCTGGCCGCTATGGGCTGGGATGAAAGCCATGCCGGTGAGGTGGTGCGCGTTAGCTTTGGCCCGCAAACCAGCCGCGCCGATGTTTACCGTTTCATTGAGGAATGGCAGAAAATCTTCTCCAAGGCGCGGGCAAGCGATACGGGTGAATAGCCTTATGGCTGCGCCCATTTATCTGGATTATCAGGCAACAACGCCGGTCGACCCATTGGTTTATGATGCCATGCTGCCATGGCTGCGCGATAAGCCGGGCAATCCGCACAGTGCGCATAAATTGGGGCGA
>CAZAHS010000211.1:0-4243 GCA_964484855.1 uncultured Sphingomonadaceae bacterium
CCTATATATCTATATTAGGGACTTTCCGGCGTAATCACCAGCCCATTGTCATCATCACCTGCTTCTGCGGTATTTTCTAACGCACTTTCAGCCTCGCAAGATGCGCTATCATCATCAATATTCTGCCCCATTGCTTCGTCAAAAGCATCTTGCACTGGGTCAAGCAATCCTGCGGCGCGCAAATCTGCGATGCCGGGCAAGTCTCGCCGTGTCTTTAGCCCGAAATGTGTAAGAAAATCTTTCGTCGTGGCGTATAATAATGGCCGTCCGGGTGTCTCACGCCGTCCAGCGGGGCGTATCCATGCGGTTTCCATCAACACATCCAATGTGCCTTTGCTGGTCTGGACACCGCGAATGGCCTCTATTTCCGCCCTGCTGACCGGTTCATGATAGGCTATAATTGCCAATGTTTCGGTTGCTGCACGCGATAATTTGCGTGCGGACTCTTTTTCTTTACGCAGCACATGCGCCATGTCAGGTGCGGTCTGGAAATGCCAGCGTCCGCCCGCCATAACCAGCTCTACACCCCGCCCCTGATAATGTTCAGCCAGTATTTTTAACCCCGCCAGCACATCACAATCTTGCGCTAAATAGCCAGTAATCTGCGCTGGGGTAAGCGGCTCTTCACTGGCAAATATTATCGCTTCAATTGCGCGCAATTGTTCATCATCAGGAATAGGCACATTGGCGGAGGGAATATCAGGAGGCGGGGCATCACTCATGACGCAGACCGTATTTCCAGCGGCGCAAAAACCGCCTCTTGCCGCAATTCAACCTTACCGCCGCGCGCAAGCTCCAAAGCTGCGACAAAGCTTGAGGCAATAGCGGACCGGCGCAATCGGCCATTCACGCCTTTAGGCAGAAAATCCTCCAGCTTTGTCCAGTCCATAGCGACCCCAACCATGTTGGAAACCCGCGCCAATGCGTCTTCCAACGTCATAACCTCTCTGGCCGCGACAATATGGACAGCGGGCGCAGTGCGCATTTTTACAGCCGCATAGCCTTGCATCAGATCATAGACATTGCTGGTCCAGCGGGTTTGGGTCAGTGTGCGCAGCCCCTCCGGCGCAGCGCGCACAAAAACATCGCGGCCCACTCTGTCACGCGCCATTAACCGCGCGCCTGCCTCCCGCATCGCCTGCAAACGCTGTAGCCGCAATTGCAAGCGCAGAGCCAATTCTTCCGGCGAAGGATCAACCTCCGGGTCTTTGGGCAGCAAAAGCGCGGATTTCAAATAGGTTAGCCATGCCGCCATCACCAGATAATCAGCAGCCAATTCAACCTTCAGCTCTTCAGCATTGGCAATAAAAGCCAGATAGGCCCGCACCAGCTCCAATATAGAAATCTGACGCAAATCAACTTTTTGGGTACGCGCAAGGCTAAGCAACAGGTCAAGCGGCCCTTCCCAACCCCCTATATCAAGCTGTAGGCTTTGCTCTTCGCCTTCTGCAACCGCACTGCGCACCGGCGATTCCCATGCAGAAGCGTCCATTATCTCGCCGTCCAGACCATCATCTCTATCATCATCAGAATGGATCATGGCGGCTGTCTATTCTAAACCAGTGCCAGCAAGTCATCGCGCTTTGCCGCCCAATCCGATTGGCGGGTATCTTGGGCAGATGCAATTGGCGGTAAAGCAGCGCGCACCCGCTCCAGCCGCGCCATAGCGGCATCTTTTATGTCTGGTAAGCGCTCCACCATTTCTTGCATATCCGCCATATTGGCCCAGCAATTTAGCGCAATATCACAACCCGCCGCCAATGATGCCACAGCGCGGTCCGGCACTGAACCCGACAGCGCCTTCATATCCAGATCATCAGTAAATAGCAGACCGTCAAACCCGATGCGCCCGCGGATTATCCGCTGAATAACGGTTGATGACAATGTAACTGGATTATCTGGATCCCATGCCGGAAACACAATATGGCCGGTCATGCCCATTTCGGCATGTTTCAGGCTTTGAAAAGGCTCTAAATCGCTCGCTAATGCGGCATCATCTGCATCAACCACCGGCAGGTGATGATGGCTATCCACCAATGCGCGGCCATGTCCGGGCATATGCTTTATAACGCCCAGCACGCCGCCATCGCGCAGTCCATCCAGCGCGGCGCGGCCCATAGCGGCAACGCGCTGCGGCTCCTGACCAAAGGCGCGGTCGCCAATAACTTGGTCATTGCTTTCTGGCTGGCGAACATCAATCATCGGCGCGCAATCAACATTGATGCCGACCTGTGCCAAATCGCAAGCCAGCGCCGCATAATTGGCGCGCACTGCCTCTATCGCGCTAATTGGTGCCTTATCATAAAGCGCATCAAAATGCCCCGGCGGCGGATATTCAGGCCAAACCGGCCCGCGCATCCGCGCAACGCGGCCACCCTCTTGGTCAATCATAATGAGCAGCTTATCATCGCCATGAAGCGCGCGCAGGCTATCCGTTAGCGCGCGCAATTGCTCTTTA
This sequence comes from uncultured Sphingomonadaceae bacterium, assembly GCA_964484855.1. Taxonomy (GTDB): domain Bacteria; phylum Pseudomonadota; class Alphaproteobacteria; order Sphingomonadales; family Sphingomonadaceae; genus Alterisphingorhabdus. Next base: position 2,459 of record CAZAHS010000211.1, read on the forward strand.
TTATCAATATTACGGCCAAAGATTATATAGCCCGCAGGGCGCGCCGCGCGGAAAAAGTCTGTCTCATCCGCTGTGAGCGTCAAGCCCGACATTCCGAAAATCACCGGCTTCATAAAATTGCCCCCGTTAAATAGCGATTGCTATACCGATTAGCGGGCAACAATGCAGGATTGGCCAGAAGTTTTCAAACGCGCACAAACCGAATTGGCGGTTGCTTCATCAGGGGCAACAGCACTTAGGCGATAGACTGTGCCGCCCTCAACCTGCGCCGCCGCGATTTTTTTCGGCAATGCGCCTATATAATTGAAGCGGCCTGATAATGATGCCCAGCCGCTATTGGCCTGTGCCTCATTGCTATAGGCGCCCAATTGCACCAGCACATTGCCAGGCTTAACGGTGGTTTTATCCGCTCCGGCCAGCGCAGAAACCCGCTCTTCGCCCTCTGCCGCAGCGGGGCTTGCATCGCCAGTGCCCTGAAATTTCTTGCCGCCAGTATCTTTGGGCGCGACTTTATAATCGCCCTCCGGCGCTTTAATAAGCTGACCGCTGCCACTGGATGCGATCTGCCCGTCACGATTTTGCAGCAAATACACCATTCCAAAAACAAGCGCGATGAATAAGGCCGCCAAAAGCAGCAAACCCAATATCTTCATCGAAGAACCCGAGCCGCTGCTATAATCATCGGCAGATTCTAGCCATGGCAGGCGCTCTTCTTCATCAGCGATAAGCTGGCCATCGGCCGTATCATTTATGTTGTCATTGGTCATTGTTCATCCCCACCCAGGCCGTATTAGCTGATAGTGCGGGCTACATGCGCTCCGCTGCTTCAACACCCATTATATTCAGGCCGTTGCGCAATATTTGCCCGATTTTTTCACTCATGAAAAGCCTTGCACCCGTCAATATAGGGTCATCTGTGCGCAAAACACGAATATCGGGCTGGTCTTTGCCCAAATTCCAATAAGCATGATAGGCTGCCGCCAGATCATAAAGATAAAAAGCAATTCGGTGCGGTTCGCGCGATTGTGCTGATGATTCTACGATTCGCGGAAATTGTGCGGCCAGTCTGATAAGCGTGTGATCTGCATCGATAAGATGGTGCAGCGCAGCATCAGATGCAGCCAGCCCCTCATCTTTTGCTTTGCGTATGTTCGAGCAAATTCGCGCATGGGCATATTGCACATAAAAAACCGGATTGTCTTTGGAGGCTTCTGCCACTTTGGCAAAATCAAAATCCATCTGCGCATCGGCTTTACGGGTCAGCATGGAGAAGCGCACAGCGTCTTTGCCCACCTCTTTGACCACATCAGCCAATGTGACAAAATCGCCCGAGCGCTTGGACATTTTTACAGGGTCACCATCGCGCAGTAAACGCACCATCTGTACCAATTTTACATCAAAGGGCGTAGCGCCATCAGTAAGCGCAGCAACGGCAGCTTTAATCCGCTTTACTGTTCCCGCATGGTCCGCGCCCCATATATTGATGAGTGCATCGGCCTTTTGCGCTTTTTGATAATGATAGGCCATATCCGCGCCAAAATAGGTCCATTTTCCATCCGATTTACGGATAGGCCGGTCCTGATCGTCACCAAATTTGGTTGAACGAAATAAAGGCAGTTCAACGGCTTCCCAATCTTCCAGTGTCTTGCCCTTGGGCGCTTCCAGCACACCATCAAACACCAGGTCTTTGCCGCGCAAAAAGGCTTCGGCTTCAGCGGGTTTTCCTGCTGCTTGCAGCTCGGCCTCAGAAGCGAAAACATCATGTTTTATGCCCAGCAATTGCAA
>CAZAHS010000212.1:0-4225 GCA_964484855.1 uncultured Sphingomonadaceae bacterium
GATCCGCGCGGCGCGATTACGCTGCGCCATTTGCTGCATATGTCATCGGGTCTGGATCATGTTGAAGCCGGTAACCCCCCTTATGAATCTGATGAGGTGCGCACATTATTCACTGATGCGTCTGGTGATGCAGCACGCTATGCCAAGGCCGAAACACTGGCTGCTGCGCCGGGTGAGACATATCAATATAGCACCAATACCAGCGTGATATTGTCAGACATTATCACGCGGCAATTGACAGACAGCAAAGACCCGAAGGTGCGGCAAAAGGCCATGGCCGATTTTATTGATGGCCGTTTGATAGAGCCTTTGGAGCTGTACAGTTTTTACCCTGAATATGATGCATCGGGCACTATGTTGGGCGGCAGTCTGATCCACGCCAGCGCCTTGGATTGGGCAAAATTTGGCGAATTTTTGCGCAATAAGGGCGCGGTTGATGGCAGCCAGATATTGCCGCGCGAATATGTTGATTTCATGCTGACACCATCAGCGACCGATCCGGCCTATGGTGGGCATTTATGGCTAAACCGCACACGGCCCGAAGGGCGCGGCGTGGTGTTATTTCCCGGTAATGCACCCGATAATGTGTTCGCGATGCTGGGCCATTTGGGGCAACAGGTTATTGTCTCTCCCAATAAGCGGGTGACAATGGTGCGGCTGGGCAAGACACAGGATGATGTTGGCCGCCCCTTACATATAAAAATGGGGCAGATATTGTCGGCCATGTAGGTCCTCAGCCCAGATAAAAATTGCCCTCAACCACGGTGACACATTGGCCGGATAACCATGCGCGTTCTCCATCCAACCGGCAGCCGATCATGCCGCCGCGCTGGCTGGCCTGATAGGCGGTGAAGTTATCGCGCCCCAATTGCCGCGCCCAATAGGGCGTTAATACCGCATGGGCGCTGCCGGTTACGCTGTCTTCATCAACGCCGCCGCCCGGCACAAAGACGCGGCTCACCACATCGGCTCCGCTGGCATGATTTTTATTGCCATAATTTCCAGCAGGCGCAGTGCAGATAAATTGGTCATCACCCAGAGCTTTGAGCGCTTTAAGATCAGGCGAAAGCGCCAGCACATCATCCGCGCTGTCAAAACGCAAAATATTATAGCCGCCTGCATGATATTCACGTGCAATAGGCTCTGAGCCTAGCAAATCTGTCCATTCTGCGCGGTCTGCCGGTACAGGGTCATATGCGGGCAGCGCCAGCCTATAGCCCTGCGCCCCAATGCTATTATCACGGTGGACTTCCAATATACCGGCTTTGCGGGTGCGAAATGTGACCATGTTTAGGTCATCGCGGTCTTTCAGCACATAATGGCCGCTGGCCAAAGTTGCATGGCCGCACAGCGCAATCTCAACCTCCGGTGTAAACCAGCGCAGTTCATAATCGCTCTCGCCGCTAGTATCGGGCACAATGAAGGCGGTTTCGGCAAAATTATTCTCTTCGCCTATGGCCTGCAAAACATCATCGGCCAGCCAGCTATCCAAAGGCATAACCGCCGCCTGATTGCCGCGAAAGGGCGCATCGGCAAAGGCGTCTATATGGCAATAGGCTATAGATGTTGGCAGTTTTGTTTCACCTGTCATGGGTAAAGCAGCCCTTCATTCCATTGCCCGCTTTCCAGCACAAATTGGCGGCGATGGTGCAGGCGGTTGTCGCGATCTTCCCAAAATTCCATCTGGCGCGGGGACACGCAAAAGCCGGTCCAATGCGGCGGGCGGGGGATGGCCTGCCCTTCAAATTTGGCGCGATATTCCTCTAAGCGTGTTTCAAAAGTCGCGCGATCATCTAAGGGACGGGATTGGCTAGATGCCCATGCGCCCAGCCGTGAATCGCGGGCGCGGCTGGCAAAATAGGCATCGGCCACCGCATCCTCAACCGGCGCAAGCGGCCCCTCTATGCGGATTTGCCGGTGCAAAGATTTCCAGTGAAATAGCAGCGCCGCATGCGGGTTGGTCGCAATTTCATCACCCTTGCGGCTTTGGGTGTTGGTATAAAATATAAAACCGTCCGGCCCATGCCCTTTTAGCAAGACCATGCGCACTGATGGCAGGCCTTTGTCATTGGCCGTTGCCAGCGCCATGGCATTGGGGTCATTAGGTTCACTTGCCTTCGCTGCGGCAAACCATTCATCAAACAGGGCAAAAGGCGCATTTGTCATGGTGTTTCTTTCATGAAAATTGGTGTCTGGCCAATATGGTTGACCTTAACTGTTTTGTTAAAGTAAGACAGTAGCCTCATTGACCGCAATCACCATAAAGTGGTGATGCAAAAAAGGAAGTGCAAGCTCTTGATCGTGGACGAAACCACAACCAAATATCATTTACAAACATTGGTTTATACTGGTGCAGGGGATTTTGCGGTGTTGATAAATGGAAAATGTGATGGCGCATGACCCCTATCAGCTATTGGGTGTAAAAAAGGGCGCGAACGAAAAAGAGATTAAGAGCGCCTATCGCAAGCTCGCCAAAGAACTGCACCCTGATTATAACAAAGATAACCCCGCCAAAGCAGAGAAATTCTCTCTGGTAACGCGCGCTTATGACCTTTTGACCGATAAGGATAAGCGCGCGCAATTTGACCGTGGTGAAATTGATATGGATGGCAACCAGACCGCGCCCTTTGGTTATGGCGGCGGTTATGCTGGCCATGGTCAATCACGTTCTGGCGGGTTTGGCGGCGCAGATTTTGGCGGCTTTGGTAATGATGGCGTTGATTTTGGCGATATTTTTGACGGGCTATTCGGCGGCGCGGGTAGTAGCAACCGCAGAAGCTCCGGCTATGGTACACAGCCACCTGCAAAAGGGGCGAATGTCGGTTATAAATTGACCGTTGATTTTATAAGCGCAGTTACTTTGGAAGCGCAGACGGTCACCTTGTCTGATGGTAAAACGGTAAGCATCAAACTGCCCAAAGGCGTTGAGACTGGAACAAAAATCCGCTTGGCCGGAAAAGGTCAGCCAGGAGCTGGCGGGCCAGGTGATGCCATTGTGACGATTACCATTGGCAAGCATCCGCACTTTCGCAGTGATGGCGATAATGTTCTGCTGGAATTGCCTATCAGCTTAAAAGAAGCTGTAGAAGGCGGCAAAGTGCGCGCACCAACGCCGGATGGCGCGGTAATGTTGACGGTGAAGCCGGGCATGAATGGCGGCCAGCAATTGCGCCTGAAAAACCGCGGTTTCCATAAGAAAAATGCTGAGCGTGGCGATTTGATTATCACCTTGCGCATTGATATTCCCGATGGTGATGAAGCACTGGCCGAATTTGTGAAAAACTGGCAACCGGAACATGATCCGCGCCGCGATATGCAGCGATGACGCTTGCAACTCTGGCCGCCGCTTATTAATCCTTATCAATCCGGCCCTTTGATAGGGGCATTCTTATGGGCGATACCGAATTGGATAAGCCTGACGGCATAATCAACGCTATTAAGGGCGGCCAATATGGCCGGACGCTTAATGTGCTGCACGATGTTTTTGAACAAACCTATGAAGACGGTTTTGTGCTTGCCGGAAATTTTGCCTATCTTAGCCTATTGGCCATTTTTCCGTTTTTTGTTGTCGCCGCTGCGGTTGCCGGATTGGTGGGGCGGACAGAATATGGCTATGATGCGGTAGAGGCTTTTCTGGTCACATTGCCGCCATCTGCTGCGCGCACATTGTCAGAGCCTGTGCAATCTGCGCTGACGGCACGTACCGGGCCATTGCTTTGGTTTTCCGTCGCCGTTGGTTTGTGGACTACGGCCAGCCTGATTGAAACAATTCGCGATATCATCCGCCGTGCCTATAAAGTCACCAATTTACAGCCCTTTTGGCATTATAGGCTGCGCGCCATTTTGGGGATTATCCTCACTGTGCTGGTCACCATGCTGGCATTTAGCGCACAGGTTTTGCTGCAAGGCGCACAGGAATTTGTTGACCGTTTGCTGCCAGTTGGCTCCTTGGCGCTTGGCGTGATTGCATTTAGCCAGTTGGCCACGGCCTTTCTGCTGTTTATTGCGCTATATTTGCTGTTCCGCACATTGACGCCGCGCCATATCCGCAAAAAATCCGCGCCAATATGGCCAGGGCCTTTGTTGATTGCATTATTTTGGATGGGGCTGGTTGCGTTGCTTCCCGTCTTCCTTGCCAATTTTGTCAGCTATGATCTAACCTATGGTAGCCTTGCAGGTGTGATGATCAGTCTTATCTTCTTTTTTCTTATCGGTTTGGCTATGG
>CAZAHS010000213.1:0-4212 GCA_964484855.1 uncultured Sphingomonadaceae bacterium
ATATAAAGCCGCGCCCGACCAATTGTTGAGCGCGGTCCAGATTGGCCTGTGCCAGCTTCAAATCTGCCTCGGCCACTTTAATCTGCGCGGCCTGAGAGCGCGCCTGCTGGGTTTGTACTGACCTTTCTATATAGGCCAATATTTGTCCTTTTTTCACCCAGTCGCCAGGCTGAACGGTGATGCTCGCAATCTGGCCGCCTTCGCCAGCTACACCAACCGGCATTTCGCGGCGCGCGGCAAATGTACCGGATGCATTGATTTTGCGCTCTACCGAGCCAGTGCCCGGCACGATGACAGTTACATTTTGCGCTTGCTTATTGCCTTCATCACCCGCGGCAATGGCGGTTTCACCTGTTCCAGCAGGGGCTGGTTGCGAGTAAAAATAAAATGCGCCAGCAATGATTGCAATAACGGCAACAATAGCAAATATGATCCATTTGCGGCTCTTGCTTTCATCAACCTCTGTAAAGGCAACATTGTCTAACGGTGTCTCAACCCGTTCGCCGGTAAAGTGCTTATCTTGTTTCATAGCGCTGTTTTCTCTTTATCAGCCCGCTTGCTCAGACCTTTTTCGGTAATTTCGGGTTTAACGCCCCAATCGACAATTGGATGCTTTGCATTGCTGAATTAATGACCCTGCCAAATATGCAGTTGGCCAACGCATTGCACCATTTCCCTGACAGCATAATATGTTGATCGTGCAAATGATGCAATTAACCCATAAGGCTTTGGTCGAATAACAGGGTGCATTCGTCATTTTCATGGCCATAAAACCATGATGACTGCGCCCAAATCAACTGCTCAAAAGAAAAACCGCCAGTTACCCGGCGGCCTTTTCTTACAATATGTTTTTATGAATAATTTAACGCACTGTGCCGCGTTTAATCATATTCACAATACCCAAAAATATGATCGCGCCGGCAAATGACAGCAAAAACCCGCCGAGTGAAAAGGCCTGAATTGTGCCGGATAATCCGAAAAATTGACCTACAAAGTTACCGACAAAAGAACCGATAATACCGACCACAATGTTAAGAAAAATGCCCATATCTGCATCGCGGCCCATTACCTTACTTGCCAACCAGCCTGCAATACCACCAACGATTAATGCAATAATCCAACCCATTTTTGTTTCTCTTCAATTTATTTAGATGTCTAACCTTTTAACTGTCGGTAGCGCTAAAGGTTCCAAAATAGAAACTTAAAAATGAGAGAAAGACAAAAAAAGAGCGCCAACAGGGGCGCTCTTTGATAGGTTTGATGATTGGGTTTTATACTGTATCAGTATTTTTGTTGCCGCTCATATAAGTCACGATAATGCTGTATTCTGGTCACTCTTAAACCAGGCATGCCAGAGCGATCCACAGCGCGTTGCCATGATGCAAATTCTTCAAGTGTAAGGTCGTAACGTTCGCAAACCTCATCAATGGAAAGCAAGCCGCCATTTACTGCGGCGACCACCTCTGCCTTACGCCGAACAACCCATCTGCGTGTACTGGGTGGTGGCAGCGATTCCAATGTAAGGGGCTCGCCAAGAGGGCCGATTACGCGGGCGGGTCTTATCTTTTGATTTTCGATCATCTAAACCTCAACTCTGATCCTGATTACCTGTCCGTTATACATCTGACGCTTTGCCATTAGCTAAATGGTCAGGGTAAACAGGCAGTTTACTTTTTACGTGCTCATCATGCTGATCCGGCCCGCAGCCAGTATTTGCGGAGCGCTCTAAAAACGCCCCACATCCTCTGGTTGAGCGCGCACCACTATGACGTGATTGACCCGCTCCCGCGATCAGCGCAATGCGCTTTTCGATATCTCCATCTTGCGATGCTTTTAACCGGTCCGAATTTTCAGCCAAAACGGGCATGGCATTATTACCTGCCAAGTCCGTTTGCGCCCTGCCTTTTTGCGCAAGGGCAATTAACCGCGCATAGTCGAGCGGTTGACCTGATTTGTCATCAGGCCTCTCTTTCCCTAGGTCAAAAGACGCATGACGTTGAAAACTCATATCCATGACGATCTATCTATGGGCAAGCTTATAAAGACAGGTAAAGGCTGCATTGACGGCTGGTTAGCCTTAGTTAATTTTCTGCAACATTTGCCGTTAAACGGGCACTGGAAATCGACGCTTATGGTTACCAAATAAGGCGTGGAACTATTGAAAAAGCGCGGCTATTATAAATTTTTATATTAAAATCGGCAACGCTGCCTCTCACTGTCAAAAAAACTTATGGATGCGTCAAATGTTTGACAATTTATCTTCTGCAACCCTTTCCGAGGCTGATTTTCAGCTCGGATCCGATCTTTCTGGCAAGCGAATTGTTGTGGCGATGTCGGGCGGAGTCGATTCTTCGGTGGTGGCCGCACTTGCTGCTGCGACTGGTGCAGAGACAATTGGCATTACTTTACAGCTCTACGATCATGGAGAGGCTGTAAACCGCGCTGGGTCATGCTGTGCTGGTCAAGATATACGCGATGCACGCGCCGTTGCTGACCGTTTGGGCATTGCGCATTATGTATTCGACCATGAAAGCCGTTTCCGCGAATCTGTTGTCGATAATTTTGCCGATGAATATATGGCGGGCCGAACGCCTATCCCCTGCGTACAATGCAATATGGGGGTTAAATTTGTCGATCTGTTGAAAATGGCGCGCGATTTGGGTGCGGATTGTTTGGCCACGGGCCATTATGTAAGGCGGCGGGTATCTGAAGCGGGTGTATCAGAACTGCACCGCGCATTAGACCCCGCGCGCGACCAGAGCTATTTCTTGTTCGGCACAACAAATGAGCAGCTCGACTTTTTGCGCTTCCCTTTAGGCGGCATGCCCAAAGCCATGGTGCGTGAAATTGCCCAGCAAATGGGCCTGGTTGTGGCTGCAAAGCCTGATAGCCAAGATATTTGCTTTGTGCCCGATGGCGATTATGCAAAAATCGTGCGTAAAGTGCGCCCTGATGCCGATGATGATGGCGAGATTGTACATATAGATGGGCGTGTAATGGGGCGGCATCGCGGCCTTATTCATTATACAGTTGGCCAAAGGCGCGGGCTGGATATTGGCGGTCAGCCAGAACCTTTATATGTTATCCGCCTCGATGCGGCGACAAAACGTGTTTATATCGGCCCTAAAGAAGCGCTGGCAGTGCGCGGCGCGATTGTAACGGATTGGAACTGGATTGGATGTGATCCTGCGCAATTAATGGCCGCGCCTAATGATGATCTGCCGCTGACTGCAAAAGTGCGGTCTCTTGCACGGCCTGTAGAGGTAACTTTACAGGATGATGCGCTGATATTTGCCAAGGCTGAATATGGCGTTGCGCCCGGTCAGGCGGCGGTTCTTTATCATGGTGATCGCATCATGGGCGGCGGCTGGATACAGCAAAGCATCGCATGGGATGCCGCCCTATTGGATAATGTCGCCTAAACATCACGCCGCGCACAAACAGGCTCATCTCCTGTTCATTTTTTCTAACCAATAATTATATCAAGGTTAACCGGCTTGGCATTTGGGCCATGTTGGCGCATTGTTTAGCACATAGTAACCAATGATTCTGCCCCATATGCCTAAAATTAAGGGCTGGGCAGAGCGCGTTACCACCGACTTTTTGTAAGAATAGCTCGGACGCGGCATGATAGAATTAAAGGATGGATTATGGTTTTTTCCCGGCATTTTCGTTCCAATCTCTTGGGCGCAAGCCTGTTGGTCACTGGCATGGCCATGATCCCTGCAACAACTGCGGCTCTGTCTGCTGTGGATGCCAATTCCTATAATGGTATGGAAGAATTCTTCACGGTTATGGAGCGTGTGCGTTCTAGCTATGTTGAAGATGTGGATGATGAAAAGCTGCTGCGCGGTGCGATTGACGGAATGCTATCCAGCCTAGACCCGCATAGCAGCTTCCTTGATGCTCGCGATTTTGAAAATCTGCGGACCCAGACTGAGGGTTCTTATGGCGGATTGGGATTGTCCGTCACTATGGAGGAGGGCGCAGTTAAAGTTATCGCCCCGACCCGTGATACACCGGCATATGAAGCGGGTTTGAAATCCGGTGATTTTATCACCCATATTGATGGCCGTTTCATTGTAGGCGGCACATTGGATGATGCGGTTGATGAAATGCGCGGTAAGCCGGGCACTTCGATAAACCTGACCATTGTGCGCCCCGGCCGTGATGAGCCATTTGATGTTGATATCACCCGCGCCATTATCGATT
>CAZAHS010000214.1:0-4172 GCA_964484855.1 uncultured Sphingomonadaceae bacterium
CAATACCATTAACCGGGTCTGCGGCAAAGCTATCACCGCTCACATTATAACCGGCGGACAAGATGACGGTATTGCCCTCAACATCCGCAGCACCGGCAACATCAAAGCCCAGATCACCACTATTTTCTATGGCCATTGTTATCGCAGTGTTTTTCGGTACTGCGACCATATATATACGATGAAAATCACCTGCGCCGCTGCTCGCTGGGCCGGTTGTGGTGCCATTATGCGTAATCGCCTGACCATTGGCTGCCTCGCCATCTGTGCCGATGGTTACATTAATATCAAACAGGCCTTGGTTAAAGGTGATGGAGCCTGCCTCGGCTGCCACATAGGCAGCAGAACCATTGACGGAGACATTGCCCGATTGTTGAACATTGGGCGCGAACATACCAATATAGCTGTTTTCTGGCGTCAGATTTACAGTCGCCTCTGCTTCTATAGCGGCGCGCGCAGTAGTAAATTGCGCCTGCTGAAAAACAGTTGTGCCATTAGCATCAATGAAATCACCATTAGCATCCAGTAAAGGATCGGATGCGGTGAGAAAAAGGCCGCCAACATCGACAGTAGCCGTGCTACCAACCACCACGCCGCCGGGCGCATAAAACCACACTGCGCCGCCTGTTACGCCGCCTGCGCCAAAGCCGAATTGGCTTTGAATATTGCCGTTCAATATTATGGCGCGGCTGGAATCAGCGGCGATTATGCGGTTTAGAACAGTGAAATTTGCAAGGCTGGTATCGCCTTGAAAAATCGCTGCTGAGCCATCCGGCAAAAAGTCGATATCCAGACCATTTATCTCAGTGTCATTAGGCGTCCAGTCTATAACGGTCTGCTCACCGAAAACACTTATAGTGTCGAAATCCGGACCTTGGTCAATATCGCCTTCGCCAGATACAATCTGGCCGGTGCCTTGAAAGCCGCCTCCTCCAGGACCGGTGACTTGTGCAAAAGCTGTCTGACAGGGGCCAAGCGCCAGACCAAGGGCAAGGGCAGATGTAGAAACAAAGGCTGACCGGCGCTTGATGAAGCGCATAAGATGAGAAGCTGTCATGGTCATTAGCGTGTCCCCCAGGGTAGCAATCTTGTGGTGAAAGAAATCAAAAAGCGCACATCGCCGCGCTGTGGTTGGAAACCAGCGCGGCGCAGAGGAACGGCCAGCGTCATATCAAGGCGCGCTTTATCTGATAAAGTGGAGCGGATACCGCCGCCGACTGAAAACAGCCGCTGCGGATCAATATTGGAGGGGCGGTCATCATTCCACACCCATGCAGCATCAAAAAAACCAAAAGGTTGGAATATATAATTTTTGATCTGCGGTAAGGTGATGCGCGGCCCGCGTGTCTCAAACTGAAAACCGGCACCATCATCACCGATAATCACGCCCGGTTCATAACCGCGGCCAATGGTAAAGTTGCCGCCTGAAAACTCTTCAAAACTAAACAGCGGATCAAAGGCAATCTGCGCTCGCGGCCTTATGAAAAAAGAGAGATTTTTTGTCGCCGCATATTCCAGCGATGCCGCTGCGCGTACCAATGTTGCACTTGGGTCGCCATCAATCCGGCTGGGCGGCGTAATACCGAGTGGGCAGAGCGGTGTACAGCCCGGGCTAGCGCCTAATATATCAAGGCCGCGGCGTATTTCCGCGCTGCCGCTAATGCGCCATTTCGGGTCGCGAGCAGATGTGAGGTCAATTGCATTACCGCTGACCCGCAGCCATGCCACGCGCAATTCATCGCGGCTAAGAGGAACGATGAAATCAACCTCTTGATCGACAAAATCAAAACCGCCTGCAATGTTAATATTGCTGCCTTGGCTTCGTTTAATGGGATAGCTGGCCTGACCAGAGGCAAGCAATGTTCTGGCTTTTAATTCCGGAGCGCCCGGGCCAAGATTACCAATATCCGGCTCTGTCCACGCATAGGTAAAATTGCCCGAAAGTCTTAGACCTTCACTGCCTGCAAAAAAGCTATGTTCAACCTGCAGGATTTGCTGTTCCTGAAAATCCGCAGTCGAATAAAGCGATATTGTGGTGCGGTCGCCCAGACCCGTTAGCCCAAAAAACTGCGCGCGCAATTGTCCGCCAAAAGAACCGGTATCTTCTGCCGCAAGATTTTGGATATTCAGATCGACCTCAAAAGGGCGTTTCAATACTGTTACGTCACCAATAAGGTCACCTGGCCCGGTACCGGCGCGGCGCAGGGTCAGGCGTACATCATAGCCGGGCATGTCGCGCGCCAGCAAAAGATAACGTTCTGCATTAAAACGGTTGAAGATTTCGTCTTCGGTAAGCTTGCTTACAAAACCGGCAATGGTCTTTTCGCTGCGGCCTGCCTCGCCGCGAATGCGCACGGCCGTTATACGGGCATACAAAACTTCAAAACGGATAGCGCCATTTTCAATTCGTTGCACAGGCACCTGAACCGCTGCCAAATATCCTTTGTTGCGCAATATGGTGGCCGCTGCATCACGGATTTCACAAATGACCGCAACAGGCTGGCGCGTGCCCAGATAGGGCGCATAGGCCGCCTGCATTTCTTCTGCCGTAGCGCCCTTTAAATTGTTGAATATTACGCTGTCTACATCAACCATGATGTCCGCAAAATCCTGAGAGGCAAGCGGACAGGGGGAGCGCTCAATATCTTCATCAATGGATAGACGCGGCGGGGCCGGCGGTATATCCTGACCTTGCGGGTTAAGCTCTTCGCGCGTTGGCGGATTGATGCTTTGAGCCTGAACCGGCGCAGATGTAAAAATAAATGGTAGCAAAGCCGCCAATAGAAATTGGCTTGCTGGTCTATTATGTCGCACGAAATCCCCCATATATCCAATAGGTTGACGAATGTCGTGCGACCCGAATCCCTAAACTATTGGATGAACCCTGTTTAATTACAGATGCGTTATATGTAAATGATTTTGTCCTTCAATATGTGCGCAAACGCACAGGCGTTGCAGATATACATCCATGCTATATGGGCTCGCTAGATGGGCTTGGGGCGCGGACCTAATGGAGGGGCCTAAATCGATGGCCATGACGCTGAAAAAATACAGTTAGTTCTGCACATATACATGTTTGCCACTTGAAACATTGCGGCGTTGAAAATACATAACATATGCGGCCAAGCTGGTTGCGCCTAATTTGGTCTATGAACTATGATGGATATAGGCTAACACAGATATTCATTGGCTATTTTCGTCAATGAGCATGTACAGGAGATATTATGGTTAAGATGAAAGCATTAGCAGGTGCGATCACTTTATCAGCTTTCGCCGCCGCTTGTGGCGGTGGCGCTGAAGAGCCTGAGTCAACCACTGAAGAAGAAGTAGTGGATGAAACAGTGACTGAAGAACCGGCTGTTGAAGAAGAAGCGACTGAAGAAGAAGCAACAGAAGAAGAAGGCGCAGAAGAAGAAACTGCTGCTGCCCCTGCCGCTGATGGCGAATTCCCCACCAAGGACGGCGTTGCTTATGCTAGCCTGAGCGGAGATGCTGCTGCTGGTAAAACTGTATTCGGCAAATGCCGTCAGTGCCATGTTGTAGAGCCCGGTGTAAACCGTGTTGGCCCATCATTGGCCGGTATTGTTGGCCGTGAAGCAGGTCAGGTCGATGGCTTCAACTATTCCAAAGCAAATGCTGAAAGCGGCATCGTTTGGAGCGAAGAGAAATTGTTCCAGTATCTTGAAGATCCACGCGGCGTAGTTGTCGGTACAAAAATGATTTTCAACGGTCTGCCAAAAGCGCAAGATCGTGCAGACATTATCGCTTATCTGAAAGATCCAAGCTGATCTTTCTTATCAATTGATAACATCATTTAGGCCGGGGCATTTGCTCCGGCCTTTTTGTTTGTGTGTTATTTGCGTGCCTCATCTTATCCATTATATGCGGGGCAGACATATATTTAAGACAGGTACAAAAAAGCCCGCCATGCAAAGCGCGTGACGGGCTTTTTATATTGGCTATAATTGGCTATGCAGCAATATCGCGCCGCGCCAGTTCGCACCGGCTCCAAATCTCGCTTAGCGCATTGATAAGCCGGTCAACCTCACCATCATCATGCACAGGCGATGGCGTCAGGCGCAGCCGCTCTTCGCCGCGCGGTACTGTCGGGTAATTAATGGGCTGAACATAGATGCCGTGATTATCCATCAGCCAGTCACTGATAAATTTGCACT
>CAZAHS010000215.1:0-4165 GCA_964484855.1 uncultured Sphingomonadaceae bacterium
AAATAAAAGCCCCCAGAAGAAGAAGCGTCAGCGCCAACAATTAACTCGACCGTGCCTGCACTAAAATAACCCACCGCTTTTGATAGCGCCACTGCCTGTTCGCCCATAGCCTTGCGCAGTTCAGGATCAACAAAAGGCGACGGCGCTTCCTCAACGACTTTTTGGTGACGCCGTTGGATAGAGCATTCACGCTCCCCCAGATAAATCACATTGCCATGCTGATCGCCCAGCACCTGAATTTCGATATGGCGCGGCTGCTCGATAAATTTCTCGATAAAGATACGGTCATCGCCAAAGCTGGCCAGCCCTTCGCGCTTTACTGCTTCAAAACCCTCGCGCACATCGGCCTCGCTATAGGCAAGCCGCATGCCCTTGCCGCCGCCGCCTGCGCTGGCTTTCATCATCACGGGATAGCCGATATCATTAGAGATTTTTACAGCATGTTCGGTGTCGTCAATCTCTCCGACAAAGCCCGGCACAATGTTCACGCCTGCCTCTCGCGCCAGTTTTTTAGACTCGATCTTGTCGCCCATTGCGGCGATGGCATTGGCAGGGGGGCCGATAAAGGTGATGCCAGCGGCGGTCAGCGCTTCAACAAAGCTGGCGCGTTCCGATAGAAAACCATAGCCCGGATGCACAGCCTCTGCGCCGGTATCTTTGCACGCCTGTATGATTTTATCGGCCAGCAAATAGGATTCAGATGCCGGCGGCGGCCCCAAATGCACCGCTTCATCCGCCATTGCGACATGCGGGCTGCGCGCATCCGCATCGGAATACACCGCGACAGTGGCAATGCCCATTTTCTTGGCAGTACGAATAACGCGGCAAGCAATTTCACCGCGATTGGCTATGAGAATTTTTTTGAACATGGCGGTTCCTATTATATCCGTCATCCTGAATTTATTTCAGGATATATGGGGAAATATCAAAACTGAAATTTGAAGATTATTCTGCCGCTTCCATCTGCCCACACGGCTTTTCGGCGCGCATAGGCTCTTCACCCTGCAATGCCGTCAGGCCCAGCTTGCCGAACAATTCTGCGTCGCTATCATCGCCCGCATTGGGCGCGGTGAGCAATTTATCGCCGGTAAAAATGCTGTTCGCGCCCGCCATAAAGCAAAGCGCCTGTGTTGCCTCGCTCATGCTTTCGCGCCCGGCGCTGAGGCGTACCATGGATTTGGGCATGGTGATGCGGGCCACCGCGACAGTGCGGACAAATTCAATATCGTCGATTTTGGCCATCGGCGTATCGGCCAGCATATCGCCCAAAACTGTGCCTTTAACCGGTACCAGCGCATTGACCGGCACGCTTTCAGGGTGCTGCTCTAGCGTGGCCAATGTGTGGACAAAGCCAACGCGGTCCTCGCGCGTTTCGCCCATGCCGATAATGCCGCCGGAGCAAACATTTATGCCCGCATTGCGCACATGGTCGAGCGTTTCGATGCGCTCATCAAATTTGCGTGTTGAAATGACCCGCTCATAATATTCCGGGCTGCTATCAATATTATGGTTATAATAATCCAGCCCTGCCTCGGCCAACATATCGGCCTGCTTGGGCGTCAACATACCCAAAGTCATGCATGTTTCCAGGCCCATATCACGCACACCTTTGACGATTTCTATGATCGCGGGCATGTCGCGGTCTTTGGGGTTGCGCCACGCTGCGCCCATGCAAAAGCGCTGGCTGCCATTATCCTTGGCCTGCGCCGCCGATTGCAACACCGCGCGCACGTCCATCAGCTTGGTAGCCTCAACGCCGCTATCGGCCTTAACCGATTGGCTGCAATAGCCGCAGTCTTCCGGGCAGCCGCCGGTTTTGATCGACAGCAAAGTGCAAAGCTGCACTTCATTTGCGGCATGATACGCGTCATGCACGGTCATGGCCTTGCGCATTACATCGCCAAAAGGCAGATCAAAAAGCGCAGCGATTTCTTCGCGGGTCCAGTCATTACGGATAGTCACAGCGATACCTCATTTTCATCGGTTAAGGGTGGGTTGGTTAGATTATCATCATTTTCATTTTCAGGTGAAATGTTATCGGCCTGTGCTATGCGCAGCAGTGTAAGGCGCAACAGCAAATTGCCGCTTTTGCTTGGCCGTGTTTGAAGAAAGGCGCGCAATTGATTGCCCGCTTCATCATAATAATTCCAGATGGTTCGGTTCACCCCACCGCGCCCTTTGGATTCGCCATCATCTATCAGCAATACAGACTCTATCTGCCGGGCAAGCGCCAAATGGTCATCATTAGTGGAAATTACCGCGTCCAATATACATTGCGGCGCAGGTTGCGCATTGCTGCGCATCATGGCTTCATCAGCATAGACCAGATTAGCGCTTCCACTTTTCCAGCGATGGGGTAATTTGGCCGTGTGATTGGCGGTAAAGCCATAGCTATTGAGCGCCATACCGCTAAGAAAGTTATTTTTATCGGGAAATGTCGCAACGCATAAATCGTTAAAAGCCGCGATCACTGCGCGGCTATTATTTAATGCCAAGCTGTTCAATTTTGGTGGGGCCGCTTCAATATTACCGCCCGACTGCTGACCGCTAGCCGCATTTGGCCCAAAAAGCGCTACCATAAGCAAAAGCGCAATAGGTATAGAAAACGCTGAAAATTTCATTGCGCAGCCTCTTGAGCATCATCAAGTGGCGGCATGTTATGACCCAGCAAGCGCAATATATCTTCCGCGCAATCAACAATATTGCTGCCCGGCCCATAAATGCCAATCACCCCTGCATTGCGCAGAAAGTCATAATCCTGCGCCGGAATAACACCGCCGGCAAAGACGCGAATATCACTACGCCCAGCATTTTTTAGCTGCTCAATTAATGACGGGATAAGCGTCTTATGACCCGCTGCAAGGCTGGATGCGCCGACCGCATCAACATCATTATCCAGCGCCATTTTCGCTGTTTCTTCGGGCGTTTGGAACAATGGACCGCTCAGCACATCAAAGCCCATATCAGCCAGCGCAGAGGCCACAACATTGGCCCCGCGATCATGCCCATCCTGCCCCATTTTGGCGATCATAATTTTTGGCGCATTGCCCTGCCGCGCGGCAATGGATTGCACAGCTTCCACAACCCGCTCATATCTTCTGTCACCAGCATAGGCCGCGCCATATATGCCTTTTACTGGCTGCGGCACAGTATCATAGCGGCCAAATACCGCTTCCATGGCGCTGCTAATCTCTCCCAAGGTGCAGCGCGCCCGCGCCGCCTCTATCGCCAGCGCCAGCATATTGCCATCGGCTTTGGCGCCTTTGGTTATAGCTGTCAGCGCAGCCTGCGCTTTGGCTTCATCACGCTCAGCCTTGGTCTGCTCGATACGGGCAATCTGCTCGGCGCGCACACGGGCATTATCAATTTCCAGAATGTCGATGGGGTCTTCATTATCCAGCACATATTTGTTGACGCCGACAATAACATCCTCGCCCTTATCGACCCGTGCCTGACGCGCCGCAGCCGATTCCTCAATGCGGCGCTTGGGCAGGCCCTGCGCAATGGCATCGGTCATGCCGCCAGCGGCTTCAACCTCGGCCATAAGGGCTTGCGCTTTTTCCACCAATGATGCTGTCAGCGCCTCAATATAATAGCTGCCGCCCAGCGGATCAACGACATTGGTCATGCCGGTTTCTTCTTGCAGGATAAGCTGCGTATTGCGCGCCAGCCTTGCCGAAAAGTCGGTTGGCAGGGCAATGGCTTCATCAAAGCTGTTGGTGTGCAGGCTTTGCGTGCCGCCCAAAGTGGCGGCCATCGCCTCAATGGTGGTGCGGATGATATTATTATATGGGTCTTGCTCGGTCAGAGAAACACCGCTGGTCTGGCAATGGGTGCGCAGCATTTGGCTGCGGGCATTGCCATCAAAACCGGCAATGATTTGCGACCATAAGGTGCGCGCCGCGCGCAGCTTTGCCACTTCCATAAACACATTCATGCCAATGCCGAAAAAGAAGCTTAGCCGTCCAGCAAAGGCGTCAATATCCATACCGCTTTCCAGCGCCGCCTCTACATAGGCTTTGCCATCGGCCAGCGTATAGGCCAATTCCTGCACCGCCGTCGCGCCCGCCTCATGCATATGATAGCCCGAAATGGATATCGAATTAAAGCGCGGCATATGCTCGCTGGTATAGGCGATAATATCCGCAATAATTCGCATCGATGG
>CAZAHS010000216.1:0-4129 GCA_964484855.1 uncultured Sphingomonadaceae bacterium
ATCCAGTTGGCCGTTTGCGTGGCAATCTTTGCCTCCGGCTTACCAATCGCCGTGGCAGTAGACACCAAAAGCGCCTCAAAACGCTGTGATGTCTCCAACTCTGCGGTCAATACGGCGGCATTATAAGCGGTCAGCCCCAATTCGCCTTCATAGCGGCGGCGCTTGGCATCGGGCAATTCCGGCAAAGACTGGCGGCATTCCTCTAAAAAAGCCTCGTCTAGCTCAACCGGCAGCAAATCAGGGTCAGGGAAATAGCGGTAATCATGCGCATCTTCTTTGGACCGCATCGAACGGGTTTCATTCTTATCGGGATCATAAAGCCGCGTTTCCTGCACAACGCTGCCGCCATCTTCAATAAGGTCAACTTGACGGCGCGCCTCATGCTCCACCACCGCCGCGATAAAACGCAGCGAGTTGACATTCTTTGTCTCGGTGCGCGTGCCCAGTTCATCGCCTGGTTTGCGCACAGACACATTGACATCGGCGCGCATGGAGCCCTGCTCCATATTACCATCACAGCTTCCGACATAGCGCAGGATAGAGCGCAATTTACGCACATAGGCGGCCGCTTCAAGCGGGCTGCGCATATCCGGGCGCGAGACGATTTCCATCAGCGCGACGCCAGAGCGGTTTAAATCGACATAGGACATGGTCGGATGCTGGTCATGCATCAGCTTGCCCGCATCTTGCTCAACATGAATGCGCTCAATGCCGATCGTCTTGCCGGGTGCATCGGGCTTCTTCTCATCGAGCGAAACCTCAATCTGCCCCTCACCCACTATCGGGTGGTAAAGCTGGCTGATCTGATAGCCTTGCGGCAAATCGGCATAAAAATAGTTTTTGCGGTCAAAGCGCGACCATTTGTGAATTTCTGCATTGATCGCCATGCCAGTGCGCACCGCTTGACGAATGCACTCACGGTTTGGCACGGGCAACATGCCGGGCATGGCCGCATCAACCAATGACACTTGCGTATTAGGCTCTGCACCAAATTCGGTCGCCGCACCGGAAAACAGCTTAGATTGCGTCGTGATTTGCGCATGGACCTCAAGGCCAATAATGACCTCCCACTCGCCGGTTGCGCCTTGAACTGTGTAATCTGATTGCGTCATTATTGTGCTTCCAATGGGTCGATGATTTCTAAGTCAGGGAAGTAGCTGGCAAAACCTTTACGGTCCCGCGTCACTAAAGGCCAGCGCCTTATTTCGGCCTGCGCTCCGATTAGAAAGTCAGGCAAGATCGCGCTGCGCGTGCCGCCACGTTGCCGATATTCAGCAAAGGCCCGGCCCGCGCGGTAGCATTCGGGTAATTCTAAAGGCATGATGATAAAATTAAATTGATCGAACAGCCCTGAAACATAAGAAACCGCCGGAAAGCCGGAAGAAACCTCGGCGAAAATTATGATATTGGAATAAAGGCTATGATCTTTTTGGATCTGCCCTATCCGATCGGCGAATGGCGAATCAAAACCTGTTTCGATCAGTTCGATAACCACATTGCTATCAAAAATCACACCTCTGGGCTTTCCCTGATCCAACGCTGATATTCCAGCCCGTCCATCCCCTGAAAATCTGCATGTTTGCGAAACATTGCCTGCGCCTCAGCCAGCCGTTGCCGGAAATCATCGGGCGCGGCTTGGGCATTATATTTCACAATCCGCGCATTGCCATCATCATCCAGCTCAAAACGCACTTTTTGTCCAGGCTTCAACCCCAGCGCATCACGGATAGCTTTAGGCACGGTAACCTGCCCCTTGCTGGTCATATTACTTTCATGTTTCATGCGATAAGTATTACTTTATGCTGGTAATACCGTCAAGCTCAGAGCGTTATAAACGCGCCGATTGCGCCTTGAACTGTGTAATCACTCATAATTCATCATCCAAAAATACCGTTCGGGCTGAGCCTGTCGAAGCCCATTCTTTATATTTGGTGTGAAATTGTGAAACACCCTTCGACAAGCTCAGGGCTAACGGTCATTTTCTTAACTTTCTTTGTGTCAATATTGCCGCCATAAGTCTCGTTTCATCGCCGGGCATATTCATACCCAAATCAACTATTCAATGTCACCACCACTGCTCCGGCCGCGCGGTAAATCCGGCGCGTTGTTCTATTGCCAGACCGGCGTTTAATACGCCCTGCTCATCCATTGCCTTGCCAATAATTTGCAAGCCCAATGGCAGGCCTTCGTTGCTCAAACCGCCGGGCACAGACATGGCAGGCAGCCCCGCCAAAGAGGCAGGCACAGCAAATACGTCATTGAGATACATGGCCAGTGGATCATCGGATTTTTCACCCAGACCAAAGGATGCGCTGGGCGCTGTTGGGGTCAGGATGACATCGCACTGCTCCCAAACACGGTCAAAATCACGCGCTATCAATGCGCGCACTTTTTGCGCCTGTGTGTAATAGGCGTCGTAAAATCCGGCGGACAGCACATAGGTGCCGATCATGATGCGGCGCTTTACCTCATCACCAAAGCCTGCGGCACGGGTTGCCGCGTACATGTCTTGCAGACCTGCGCCATCGGGCAGTTCACGCGCACCATAGCGCACACCGTCATAACGCGCGAGATTGGACGATGCCTCTGCGGGCGCGATAATATAATAAGCAGGCAGCGCATATTGCGTGTGCGGCAGAGACACCTCCACCACCTCAGCGCCAGCATCTTTAAGCCATGCAGCGGCCTTATCCCAAAGATGGTTAATCTCAGCGGGTGTGCCGTCAACGCGATATTCTTTTGGAATACCGACACGCTTACCCTTTAGATCACCGCTCAGCGCAGCCTCCCAATCCGGCACCGGCGCATCGAGCGATGTCGCGTCTTTGGGGTCATAGCCCGCCATTGCTTTCAGCATGATGGCGCAATCGGTCACATCGCGCGCCATAGATCCTGCTTGGTCAAGCGAGCTGGCAAATGAAATAATGCCCCAGCGTGAGCAGCGGCCATAGGTTGGTTTAATACCCGAAATACCGGTAAAAGCCGCTGGCTGGCGAATCGAACCGCCAGTATCTGTGCCGGTTGCGCCCGGGCAGAGCCGCGCAGACACAGCCGATGATGACCCGCCAGATGATCCGCCGGGCGACATTTGCGTCGCGCTGCCATCACCGCGCCGCCAGGGACTCACTACATTGCCATATGCGCTTGTTTCATTAGATGACCCCATGGCAAATTGGTCCATATTCAGCTTGCCCAGCATGCCAGCGCCACTAGCGAACAATTTGCCCGATACGGTGGATTCATATTGCGGGGTAAAGCCCTCTAATATCTTGCTACATGAACGCGCCATCACGCCCTTGGTGCAAAACAGGTCTTTCATGCCAATGGGAACGCCCGCCAGCGGGGCCAAATCCTCGCCCGCCGCTTTTGCCTTATCCGCAGCATCTGCCGCGGCCAGCGCATGGTCCGGCGTTTCAATCAGAAAGGCATTGAGCGGCTTTGCAGCAGCCACTTTATCGATATGCGCCTCAGCCACTTCACGCGCCGAAAATTCGCCGCCGCGCACACCATCACGAATGGCCTTAATGCCAAGATCGGTAAGATCACTCATTATTCAATCACTTTCGGAACGGCAAAAAAACCATGTTCAGCGACCGGCGCATTGGCCAGCACCTTATCACGCACATTGCCGCCGGTTTGCGGGTCGGCATTGATGACATCTTCGCGCAGCAGGGTCTTGCTAGGGATAACAGAGGCCATGGGCGCAATGCCGGTGACATCAACCTCGCCAAGCTGTTCAACCCAGCCAAGAATATTGTTAAGTTCCGGCACCAGCGCGTCAATTTCATCATCGCTCATCGCGATGCGCGCCAAACCGGCAATTTTGCGGACTTGTTCTTTATCTACAGACATGATTTTGCGCTAGCAAAGCGCCGTGCCTGCTTCAAGCGCTTTGCTGCATTGCAATGTGAAATTGCCAATTTATTTTATATCGAACGGCACTGTGCTTTTATTAGCATATTCAGCCTCTATATTGATGCGTTGCCATATGAGGCTAAAATACATTAAGGATATCGGGTTGTGGCACGTAAGTTTTTATATATTATCGCATCCATTATCGTGCTTATTTTGGCGGGTGCTTTTGTGCTGCGCATGTACCCATCACAATTGGCCGAGATGGTGTTTGTGC
>CAZAHS010000217.1:0-4109 GCA_964484855.1 uncultured Sphingomonadaceae bacterium
CTGAAGCAACAGTACCCAAAATTACCATCATCACGCGCAAAGCCTATGGCGGCGCATATGACGTCATGGCATCAAAACATTTGCGCGGTGATCTGAACTATGCATGGCCCACCGCAGAAATCGCGGTCATGGGCGCAAAGGGCGCGGTGGAGATTATCTTCCGCAAAGACATAAATGACCCTGAAAAAATTGCCGAGCGCACCAAGGAATATGAAGACCGCTTCGCCAATCCCTTTGTTGCGGCGAGCAAGGGCTTTATCGACGAGGTCATAATGCCGCATTCAACACGGCGTCGGGTCGCATTGGGGCTAAGGAAGCTGCGCAATAAGAGCCTTGAGAACCCATGGAAGAAGCATGACAATATTCCGTTGTGAGAATAATGCATAATGTCTGATTTATTCGTATATTTTTGGCTTTTCATGGTCGTAGTCATGGGGATTGTATCTTTTCTATGGGGCCTCAACGACCTAAAGAGCGGCTCTGCGAGAGTGTCTTTGTTCAGTATGCGCGTGGAAAAGTATGAAGAACCTTTTGAATACTGGATAGCAGTTGGCAGCAAATTTTTGTTAGTTCCAGTGGCAATTTTTATGCTCTTCTTTGGTTTAGAATTCATAGAATAGGTGCCTTATTTACGGTTACACTCGTCAAATTTGTTGAGCTATAGAATATCGTCATTGCGAGCGCAGCGCAGCAATCCAGAGCAGTCTTATGCAACAGTGGATTGCCGCGTCGCTATCGCTCCTCGCAATGACGGGTGGGAAGGGTAATCTGTGAAACAGCCTTGTGTGTATATGATGGCCAATAGGCGCAATGGCGCGGTTTACACCGGCGTCACATCCGATCTTCCGAAACGAGTTTATCAGCATCGTGAAGGACAGGTTGAGGGATATACAAAACGCTATGGCTGCAAGATGCTGGTTTGGTATGAGCAGCATGAGACAATGGAAGCGGCTATTTTACGGGAAAAGCAGATTAAGGCTGGGTCGCGCATTAAAAAGCTAGCATTGATTGAAGCGAGTAACCCGCAACGGAAAGATTTATATAATGACATTCACTAATATCGTCATTGCGAGCGCAGCGCGGCAATCCAGAGCAGCACTGTTTATCTCTGGATTGCCGCGCAGCCTTTGGCTGCTCGCAATGACGTATCGGAAGGACGCTAAATGCCATCAGGATTAGTCGCATTACTCGATGATGTGGCCGCGATAGCCAGAGTGGCTGCGGCGTCTTTGGATGATATTGGCGCGGCGGCGGCGCGGGCGGGCACCAAGACTGCGGGCGTGGTCATAGATGATGCGGCGGTAACACCCAGCTATGTGACCGGCTTTTCGCCTGCGCGCGAATTGCCGATGATTGCGCGGATTGCGCGTGGGTCTATTTTCAACAAAATGGTCATATTGCTGCCCATCGCGGTGTTGCTGGGGCAGTTTGCACCGTTTTTAATTCCCATCATTCTGATCTTTGGCGGTTTATTTCTTGCCTATGAGGCCGCGGAAAAGGTGCTGGAGCTGTTTCATATTGATGAAAGCAACGCGCATGAAGCACCAGCAATAATAGAAGGCAGCGCGCGCGAGGATGAAATGGTTTCCGGCGCCATTCGCACAGATTTAATTTTGTCGGCTGAAATCATGGCCATTGCTTTATCCGAAGTAACAGACAGCGTGTGGTGGCAACAGGCTTTGGTGTTGGCGCTTATTGGTCTGGTTATCACCGTGGTTGTTTATGGCGCGGTGGCGTTGATTGTGAAAATGGATGATGTTGGCCTGCATTTGGCGCAGGAAAATACAGGGGCGGTTGCCAGTTTTGGGCGCGGGCTGGTTGCTTTTATGCCCAAATTGCTAACCGCCATTTCTATCATTGGAACATTGGCCATGGCGTGGGTGGGCGGCGAGTTGATTGTCCATAATGCGCATATATTGGGCTGGCATTTGCCGGAAGATATTGGCAAATCCATCGCCACTTTCATGTCCGGCATCGCTCCGGAAACTCTGAAAGGCGTTATCACATGGTTTGCAAAAGCCATTTATAATGGATTGGTTGCGCTGGCCATTGGCGCGATTATTGCGCCCATTGCGCACCGTGTCTTGCACGCCAAAGACACAGATAAAAAGGAATATGCGGCATGAAGTTAGGGCCACTTAACCATATTGGCATTGCTACGCCTAGCATTGCAGACAGTGTTGCTTTTTACCGCGATATCATGGGGGCGACAAAGATACATGAACCTTTTGATATGCCGGCACAGGGCGTGAAAGTGTGTTTTGTTGATACGCCGAGCCAGGATGGCGCACCAAATTCTTGCGGAACACAGATTGAACTGATCGAACCTTTGGGCGATGACTCGCCAATTCATGGCTTTCTGAAAACCAATCCCAAAGGCGGCCAGCATCATATATGCTATGAGGTGCCGGATATTCACGCCGCCAAAGCAGAGTTTGAAGCTAAGGGCATTAGGGTTTTGGGCGCGCCAAGAATAGGCGCACATGGCACATTGATATTCTTTCTGCACCCAAAGGATATGGGCGGGGTCTTGACCGAGATTATGGAAACGGCGAAGAGGGTAGGATAAATATTTAATTGAGCGGTTAAAACCGTCAAAATATATAGTAGAGAGGCGAGAATGACCGAATTTCAGACCATAAAATTCCACATTGCGGACAATATTGCCACCATAACCCTAAATCGCCCTGAACGGTTAAACGCCGCACCATTGGAAATGGCGGATGAAATTAGCGATACACTGGGAAGCGCGGTTAAACAGGGCGCGCGCTGTGTTTTGATGACAGGTGAAGGCCGCGCATTTTGCTCTGGCGCTGATCTGGCAGGCGGCGGTACGGATAGCAAATCGCGCGGGCTGGGCGGTGACGGCGCGAAATATTCGCTCAACTATGCTTATAACCCCATGATGCGCGCAATTGCCGAATTGCCAATTCCTTTAGTAACGGCGGTTAATGGCCCGGCGGCCGGTGTTGGCTGCTCCATCGCCTTGGCCGGGGATTTTGTTATCGCCAGCGAAAGCGCCTATTTCTTGCAAGCCTTTGTGAATATCGGGCTGGTGCCGGATGGCGGTGCGACATGGATGTTGCCGCGCCTTATCGGTAAATCCCGTGCCATGGAAATGATGATGCTGGGCGAGAAAATCCGCGCTGATAAAGCGCTGGATTGGGGCATGGTCTATAAGGTGGTTGATGATGCTGTACTGATGGAGGAGGCCACAGCACTGGCAGCGCGGCTTGCAAATGGGCCGACATTAGCGCTGGGCTTAATGCGGCGTATGACAACCGAAAATCTTGATCGCAGCTATGCCGAGGCGCTGGACGTTGAGGCCAATGCGCAGCGTATTGCGGGCGATAGTGATGACGCAAAAATCGGTGCGATTGCATTTTTGAAGAAAGAGAAAGCCGCTTTTACTGGTAAATGAGATGACGGACAAACACCCTTCGATAGGCGTAAAGGCGAGTGGTTTCGATATAAATATGACAGATAAACCAACCATAAATGACTGGAATACGCTGGCTGACAAGGAAGTTAAAGGCCGCGATCTCGTTTGGGAAACCCCCGAGGGTATATCGGTTAAACCGCTTTATACTGCGGCGGATGCGCCTGACCCTGGAATGCCAGGCTTTGCGCCTTATACGCGCGGGGTTAAGGCCAGCATGTATGCCGGGCGGCCATGGACTATCCGGCAATATGCGGGCTTTTCCACCGCCACGGAATCCAACGCTTTTTACCGGCGCAATTTGGCAGCGGGGCAAAAGGGCTTGTCCGTAGCGTTCGATCTGGCCACGCATCGCGGCTATGATAGCGATCATGCGCGCGTTGTGGGCGATGTGGGCAAGGCCGGTGTGGCGATTGATACGCTGGCTGATATGCAGATATTATTTGACCAAATACCGCTGGATACCATGTCTGTTTCCATGACCATGAACGGCGCGGTTATTCCCTGTCTGGCATTTTATATCGTTGCGGCGGAAGAACAGGGGGTTAGTCAGGATAAACTTTCCGGCACCATTCAAAATGATATCTTAAAAGAGTTTATGGTGCGCAACACCTATATCTACCCGCCTGCGCCATCGATGCGTATTATTGCGGATATTATCGCCTATACC
>CAZAHS010000218.1:0-4098 GCA_964484855.1 uncultured Sphingomonadaceae bacterium
ATTGTAATTTTGGCTCAAAAAGTAGATGATGTTGATGATTTTATCAACACTGATTGATGCCAGCGCAATTTAATATTCTAGCGGCACCAGTTGCAGGCGCACCTTGGTCACTATGCCGTAAAGACCCATGGAAACAGATACAGCCGGAAAGTCAGGGTTACCCTTTTCTATCCATCGTTCTTTGCCGGTACCGTCAATGATGTGCCAAGCAATGATATTGTCAAAGGAATAGCTGGTTGAGCCGCCAGCGGAACCGGTCAGTGCAAAGCCGCTAACTGTCTGATGGGTAATGCCGCCCACATCATTCACCGCCCAGCCTTTTTGCGCAATAATATATTATGTTACAAATTGATTGCATGTTATCGACAAAATAGTGGATTTTTGGGCGTGCTTTTTTGGATTATTGCATCACATAGCGCCTTCCTATCACTTTGCATGTATCGCTATACTGGCGAGCGGGTGATGTTGTGTCTATATGCTAACCAACCGAATCAACCGGCACAGGAGCATACCCCATGCAAAAAATCTATGATGACGCAGCGTCCGCATTGGACGGACTTTTGTTTGATGGCATGCATATTTGTGCAGGCGGCTTTGGCCTTTGCGGTATTCCTGAACGCTTAATTGATGCCATTCGTGACAGCGGTGTTAAGGGCCTTACCATTGCTTCTAATAATGCAGGCATTGATGGCGAGGGTTTAGGCAAATTGCTGCGTACTAAGCAGGTGAAAAAGATGATCTCTTCTTATGTGGGGGAGAATAAGGAATTTGAACGGCAGTTTCTGGCGGGTGAACTGGATGTAGAATTTTGCCCGCAAGGCACTTTGGCCGAACGCTGCCGCGCTGGCGGGGCTGGCATTCCCGGCTTTTACACCAAAACCGGTGTCGGCACGCAGGTAGCCGATGGTAAGGAGCATAAGGACTTTATTGACCGTGATGGAAATAGTGAAACCTATATATTGGAGCGCGGAATATTTGCCGATATTTGCATCATTAAAGGCTGGAAAGCCGATAAGGCGGGCAATTTAATATTTCGCAAAACAGCGCGCAATTTCAATGCGCCTATGGCCACTGCAGGCAAGATTTGCATCGCGGAGGTGGAAGAGATTGTTGAAGTGGGCGCGCTGGATGCGGACAGCATTCATTTGCCCAGCATCTATGTCAAAAGGCTTATCAGCGGGTCACCCTATGATAAGAAAATAGAATTTAAAACCGTGCGAGAGGCTGGATAAGCCTTGCGCACCATTCTTCGCCTTTTCCTGCCAATAGCGGCCCTTAGCCTATTATCAGGCTGCATTGCGGCGGCCATACCGCTTGCTGCTGCTGGCGCTTTGGGTAAGTCGCAAATTGATCGCGCGCGGGAAAAGGCAGGGTTAATTAAGCCATCACCAAAAGACACTCAAGCTGTGGTGACCGTTGGTAATAAGACATTTGCCGATGACATTTTGCGCACGGATGATGAAGCGGATGTGGCCATAAATTTGCCCGGCCCTAATGATGATTTGCAACTGGCCGATATTG
Organism: uncultured Sphingomonadaceae bacterium; assembly: GCA_964484855.1. Lineage (GTDB taxonomy): Bacteria > Pseudomonadota > Alphaproteobacteria > Sphingomonadales > Sphingomonadaceae > Alterisphingorhabdus. Next base: position 1,522 of record CAZAHS010000218.1, read on the forward strand.
TGCCAATCCCACTATAGCAGGTTCAGGGCAGGGGCTGGACAATATCGCTGGCACATATCAGCGCTTTTTGTCGCTCAGCCTGGAGCGTAATGCTTTATGGAAAGATGGGCAGTTTGATAAATCCGCCGTTTTGGTGCCGCGCGTTTCTTTGGTCAGCCCAAAAACAATGGCATGCTCGGGCCTGCCGCCTGCAGTCATTATAGATATTGATCGCGGTTCATCGGATAAGGCAGATCCGCTGCCGTTCAAATTTGCGGCGCCGCGTCTGCCTGCTGTGCTGGACCGCCTGCGCGAGGAAGAGATTTCTGTTATCTGGCTTTCCGCACGCCCCGCTGCGCAGGCGCTGACGATAATAAATGAATTAAAAGCGGGCGATTTGCTGCGTGATGGCGGCACGGATTTTGTCTCGCTCAATCGCAGTGCAGATGACCGCAAGCAATTGCGCCGATGGGCAGCGGCAGAGATTTACTGCATCTTGGGAACATTGGGCGATGCACGGGGCGATTTTGACGAGCTTTATGATTATCTGCTCGACCCTGATTATGCCGTGGCGTTGGAGCGTAATTTCGGCAATGGCTGGTTTTTGTTTGATAAGACAAATGCCATAGGCGACGCTGAAACTATTCGGTCTGCTGGCGCGGACTTTAGCGGCGAGCGGTCAGATTTTTTCAATCTGAAACCATCCCTTAATCAAGATTTGGTTCAAAATGCGGCTCAGAATGCGGGCCAAAACAACTTATCGACAGAGGCACTGCCTTTGCCTGACCAGAAAGAGGACAAATAATGGCTGACGAAACATCCGGATGGACTCGCAATCAAATGGCGGCGCGCGCGGCGCAGGAACTGCGTGATGGCTATTATGTCAATCTGGGCATTGGCATCCCCACATTGGTGGCTAACCACATTCCTGACGGCGTAGAAGTCACCTTACAGAGCGAGAATGGCATGCTGGGCATTGGGCCATTCCCCATTGATGGAGAGGAAGACCCCGACCTTATCAATGCTGGCAAACAGACGATTAGCGAATTGCCGCAATCGGTTTATTTCAGCTCGTCCGACAGCTTTGCCATGATCCGCGGCGGGCATATTGACCTCACCGTATTGGGCGCGATGGAAGTGGCTGAAAATGGCGATATTGCCAATTGGATGATCCCCGGCAAAATGATTAAGGGCATGGGCGGCGCGATGGATTTGGTTGCAGGGGTGAAAAAAATCATCGTGGTGATGGACCATAATGCCAAAAATGGCAGCCCCAAATTCATTCCTGAATGTACTTTGCCGCTCACCGGCAAGGCCGTGGTTGATATGATTATCACCAATTTGGGCGTGTTTCAGCGGCCTGATAAGACAAGCGATTTTCAATTGGTTGAGCTTGCGCCCGGCATTAGCGCGGATGAAGTGGCGGAAAAAACCACCGCCAAATATGCAGTGGCGCTTTAATCGACAAGGCGATATTCTGAACGTAATTTATGAGCGCTTACGACTTTTTCAAATATCTGCATATCTTCGGCATCATATTGCTGATGGGCAATGTTACGGTGACGGCGGTGTGGAAGGTTTTTGCCGACCGCTCCAAAGATTGGCGCATCATTGCTTTTGGCCAAGCGATGGTGACCGGCACCGATTTTGGCATCACTATTCCAGGCATCATCCTCACCATGGTGGGCGGTTATGGCCTAATATGGGCGGGGCAATTTAGCCTCATCGAACCGGCCTGGCTGTTATGGAGCCAGATATTATTTGCCTCGGCCGGTATCATCTGGCTGGGCATATTGGTGCCGGTGCAGATAAAACAGGCGCGGCTGGCACGGGCTTTTACAGAAGAAGCATCTTTGTCGCCGGAATATAAACGCCTATCATGGGTGTGGATTATCTGGGGCCTGATCAGCTTTGTGCCCCTAATGATCGCCATGTATTTGATGATCGCAAAGCCCAGCTTTTAATAGGCCGAGCTCTTAACGCGCTTGGCCCTGACCCTAGGCTAAATATCCTCCACCAGTCGTTGGTAAAGCTGTGGCCTGCGGTCGCGGAAAAAACCCATGCCGGCGCGGAACAGGCGGGCGGCTTCCAAATCAATGCTGGCAATCAATATGCCCTCTTCGCCATCGCCATAGTCAGCGATTACATCGCCGCGTTCATTGGTGATGAAGCTATGGCCGTAAAAACTTTGTGCGGCGCCGCTGGCGTCAACCTCGCGCCCGACACGGTTGCTGGCGATCACTGGCATGGCATTGGCCGCGGCATGGCCCTGCATCACGCGCCGCCACATATCAGCGGTGTTGAGCGCGGCATCATAAGGTTCTGAGCCGATGGCAGTGGGGTAAAGCAGCAATTCCGCGCCCATTAGAGCCATGGCGCGCGCGCATTCCGGGTACCATTGGTCCCAGCAAATGCCGACGCCAATGCGCGTGCCCTTTACATCCCAAACCTTAAAACCGCTATTGCCAGGGCGGAAATAGAATTTCTCTTCATAACCTGGCCCATCGGGGATATGGCTTTTGCGGTAAACGCCCAATATCTCGCCATTATCATCAATCATCGCCAGCGAGTTATAATGATGTGGGCCATCGCGTTCAA
>CAZAHS010000219.1:0-4087 GCA_964484855.1 uncultured Sphingomonadaceae bacterium
GGCTTAACCGCGCCTTTGTGACGCAAGGACTGAAAATTATGGCGCGGCGGCAAAATACCGGCCTGCAATCGCTGATAGAGGCAAGCCGCTTGACGCGTGACCCGATCTGCTCTGATCTGGGCTTTGCGCTGGGGCCGCGCATCAATGCTGGCGGGCGCGTGGGCAAGTCTGATCTGGGCGTCAATCTGCTGACCACCCATGATATGGCGGAAGCGGATGATATTGCCCGCCAGCTTGACCATCTGAATGAGGAGCGCCGCGCTATAGAGGCCGCTGTGCAGGAAATGGCAGAGGAAAAACTGGCGGCAGAAAAAGACCGCGCAGTGGCGATTGTTGCGGCCAAAAGCTGGCACCCGGGCGTCATCGGCATTGTCGCCGGGCGCTTGAAGGAAAGGCTGGGGCGGCCCGCCATCGTGATTGCGGTGGATGAGGATGGCATTGGCAAAGGCTCTGGCCGCTCCATCAGCGGGGTTGATCTGGGCGCAGCGATTATCGCGGCGCGTGAGGCAGGCATTTTGCAGGCTGGCGGCGGCCATGCCATGGCGGCGGGCATGACCATAGCAGAGGACCAGATAGACGCTTTTCGCGATTTTCTTGATGCTCGGCTCGCCGACAATGTGGAAATGGCGCGGCGCGGCAGAGCGCTGTTGCTGGATGCTGTGGTGAGTGCAGGGGGCCTGACGCCGGAATTTGTGACCACATTAGAGGGCGCGGGACCATATGGCGTTGGATGGCCGGGGCCGCGCGTTGCCATTGGTCCTGTGCGGCTCATTAAGGCTGATATTGTCGGCACAAACCATGTGCGCATGATAGTCAGCGGTGATGATGGCAAATCGGTCAAAGCGATTGCCTTTCGCAGCGCCGATACCGCTTTGGGGCAATCGCTGCTTTCTGCGCGGCGTGACACCAAATTATGGCTGGCAGGCCGCGCCAAAATTGATGATTGGAGTGGCCGCAATGTGGCGGAGTTAATTGTCGATGATGCCGCATTGGCAAGCGGATAACGGCAAGAAAGGCGGCGTTTTTGCGGTGCTTTATAAAAATATCGCAAATAAATTTGTTTCGCCCCGATTCCACCCTTGACCACAAGCCGCGAACCCCCTAATTGGCCAGTTCGCTGCTTACAGCAAGTGGCCCCTTCGTCTAGCGGTTAGGACGCGGCCCTTTCACGGCTGAAACACGGGTTCGATTCCCGTAGGGGTCACCATCTCTCTATTTTGATATGTTTTTGATCTGTTGTCACTTTTGCGGCAATAGTGGTTTTGCACCATCGCCCAAAATTATGAATGCTGCCCAATAATAGGGATGGGAGGTGAGCGGGTCGTCCATCAGCTCTTCCTGGGCGCTGCGTAAAGATGTGGCGAGCGCGGTTTGCTGCTCGGCGCGGAACATGCCGCCGATGAGTCGCTGGGTTGCATCATAATCATCCGGCACGGGCCAGTGACTGGCCACAACAGAACGTGCGCCTGCGCCCACAAAGGCGCGCACAAGGCCATCAAGCGCATAATCGCCGCCCGTGGTGATGCCTGCCTCTAAAGAGGCGGCAGCGCTGGCTGTGCCTGCCGTATCGCAGGCGGATAATATCACCACATCGGCATTGAGCCGCAGATCAAAAATTTCCTGAAAATTCAGCAGGCCATCAGAGCCTTCGCCGCCAAAAGAGGTTACCAATCCGGGCCGCGCAGTACATTCAGGGCGGGGCGCAGTGACCAGACCATGCGTGGCGAAATGGATGATGCGGTAATCCGACAAATCATCTTTGGCGAGCAGGCCAGTATCAGAAAATGCATCTTGCGTGAGCACAGATGAGCGCGATTGGCCGACAATTTCACTCGCCAGATATAGCTCTGCCGATGAAATAGGGGCCTGCCACGTGCCGATGCCCCATTGGCATTGGGCATCATTTTGCGCAGCATTGGCAAGGCTATATTGCGGGCGATTTTCGGCAAAGCTGTTCTCGCCAAGCCCTAAATATGTATATTTGCCGCTGGATGGTACAATAGCGCGCACATCTGCAAAGGAGCGCGGTGATACAGCGATAGAGATATCGCGGCCACGGCCAAACCATTTTATGCCTGTAAAATCAAAAGGGTCGGCATCAATATCAAAGGATGTTTCAACATAATTATCAACGCCTTCCTGTTCTGCAACCAACAGATAGGGCGGCAATTTCAGCAGCGGACCATCCGGTTCATAGACCAGATGGTTCACATCGGCCAATGCCTCTTCAAACGGTGCGAAGATAGAATTATAAAGCGCGCGGGCCAGAGTGACATCAAAAGGATAGGTGACCGGACGGCCATCCTCCAGCGTCACGATAGTCTGACGCAAATCGGTCACGGATTTGGCGAGCTGTGAACGGCTATCGCCGATCTTTGCGCTTTGCACCTTATCTGGTGTCACCAATATGCTGTACACATCTTCACCGACAATATTGACCTTATAATAGGCCTCACCCGGCGCAAGAAGCGCCTGCATCTCCTGTAAAGAGACAGTTTGCGGTGCCAGCACACGATAGCGCGAAAACTTGCTTAGGCGTGATTGTAGCCGCGTCTGGTCTGCCTGCAATGATTGCAGCGCGTCCTTGGCCTCTGCCAATTTGGTTGCGCCAGCGGCCGTTAGCTTATCAGCTATTTCCAATTTGGCAATTTCTGAGCGTGTGCGCGCAATGGCGCGGGTGCGCGTGACAGATAGCCGGAACAGGGCAGATGCCTCGCTATTGCCTTCAGAAAGCTCTCTGGCCAGCACCGCCTGTGTTTGCGCAACACCCGGGCGCTGCAATGCCTGTGATGCCAGAAACATGGCGGCGGCAGATTGTTGATCGTCTGATGGCTGCTCGACCAGCAAATCAAAATAGGGGCCAAGCAAATTGCGCATAATAACCGCTGCGCCGGGTATAGCGGCGCTCTGTTCCACAACATCGGCATAGATGGCCAGCGCATTGTCTACATTGCCCAAGCGCCCTTCAAAAGCGGCAATTCTTGCGCGCGACGCCAGCAGGGCAGGGGATTGCGGATGCTCCTGCGCGAAGATGAGTGACGCGCCTTGATAATATTTGCGGGCGGCCTCAACATCGCCTTGCGCCTCTGTAATCAGTGCCAATTCCGATTGAATATCAGAGCGCAGCCATGCCGTTGAATTTACGCGTCCATCTCGCACAGCGGAGAGTGTTTCTAGTGCTTTTAACTGCGCCGAACGTGCACCTGATAAATCGCCTTTTAGCCTGAGTGCAACACCGCGCAATTGCGATGCCTGACCATCGAGTATCTGGCCGCGTTCCAAATCGGTAAGGCCGCTATCAATGCCGCCAACTTTGCGCAAATTGGTGTTTTCACGGTTGATTTCGCGGGCCAGTTGCGGGGTAATTTCACCTTGGGAAATTTCGCTGCTATCAAAGGCTTCGCTGAGCGCCGCCACCGCGACCTCAGATGCCGCCAATGCCGCATCCGCTTTTTGCTGGTTCAACAGGTCAATAACGCGAAAGTTGCGGATTAAGCGCTGGGTGGTGCCGTCCCGCGCGGCTACGGTGCGGTCTGCGCGCGCGAACAATGCGCCCGCCGCTGCAAATTTGCCCAGATTGGATTGCTGCAATCCTTCATTGGCCAGAAATTCTGCGGTGCGTCCGGCGTTTGCGGCGCTTCGCTGTGAAAGCGTGCCGAAAAACTCTGCGGCCTCTGCATAATTGCCGCGATGATTGCGAAAATAGGCTTCGGTGCGCGCACCCTCCAAATCAAGCGATCCCGCCTGAATGCGGGCAAAGGCGGCGGGGTCACTCACCTGTGTCGTGGCGACCTCTACTGTGCCGGCAACAGGGGCATCTTTCACCATGGCGGCCAGACCCAATTGCAGCGCGGAATCATAACCGGCCAATCCCTCAGCCAGATAGAGCGTTTTACCCTGACGCAGCGCATAGATGCGATATTCCACGCCATTGGCTGTATCTGCACAAAGCAGCGTTTCCACATTGCCGATATTGGCGAGATTACTGGCACCTTCTTCACGGCATGGCAGGGCATCACGCCCCTTAAAAACAATATCTACAGGCGCATCTTTATCATTACGCACAGCAATCAGGCTGCCCACACTG
>CAZAHS010000220.1:0-4053 GCA_964484855.1 uncultured Sphingomonadaceae bacterium
GCGCATTTGCCGGTCAAACCATGCTCATTGACTATAAAAATGAGCATCTGGTCGCGCGGCGTGATGGCAAGGTGGTGGCAACATGTCCTGATCTTATTACCGTGGTCGATACCCAGACATATGAGGGGATTAACAACCCTGATTTCACCAAAGGGCAAGAGGTTGCCGTGCTAGGTTATAAATGCGACCCATTATGGCGCAAACCGTCGGGTCTGGCTGTATTTGAACCCCGCTATTTTGGCTATGATGTTGATTATGTACCTATTGAGCAGCGTCTGGCGGGTTAGCTTCTAATTTTTGGCAAATGGCAAAAAGCCCGGCAGCATAGGGGATGCGCCGGGCTTTTTGTTAGGCTGTTTTAAAAAGCCCCAATATCGCGATTAGTCGCTGCTTGCGGTATCGCGCTCCAGCTTGGCAAATTCTGCTGCCACTGTGCTGGCGATCATAGTTTCAGCTTTTTCGATTGCGGGCGCGACTTGCATTTTGCCCTCGGCAATTTGCGTCCCCATTTCCAGCAATTCGCCGGAAATAACAGTGCCGGTATTGGCTTCTTCCTCAATTGCAATGCCGCCATATTTGCTGGCGGCTTTATCCCATGCCGTGCGCACAGCGGCCCAATAACCCTTGGTCTTAGCCCAATAATCATCTGCTGCGCTGACATTATAATCGTCAAAACGGGTATAGCTGTTTAGCACATATTCCTGAACCACTGGCACCAATTTGCCATCAATTTCAGCCATTTTGGTGTTATCCTGAAAATGGATCCAGCCATTGGCGGTGGGGGAGTGGCGGTTTATCGCATAATAGCGGTCATAAACTGGATCGCGCGTTGCATCGCGGCGGGCGAGTGGACGCCATGTCCAACCGGAACGCCAGCGACGCACACCGCCTTGGGTTTCCCACTCACCGATAGAGGCATAGCGCGGGCTATCATCAACCTGATAAACCGTCTGTGACCATCGGCCATTGGCGCGTTTGGGCTTTACTGGCTTATATTGCCAGCGGCCGGTGTCGCTATAGGCCAATATTTGCTTCGGTTCATATTCCCAATCCTGACGCCAATGTTTAACGATGTAATCGCTTTTGCCGGTATTAACGACCAGAAGATGTTGCAGCACAATCTTGGTGCCGGTATCTTCAATCACACGCACACTTTCATGGCCGCCGCTAATCTTACGATCGCGCGGGGTATAATCTGCATCCCATGGCGTAGTTTCCTGCATATCAAAGCGCACTTTATAATTGCCCGCCATTGCCAATATATCGGCGCGGTCTGCTTCAAATGCGGCGCGCTCAATATCATCTGCGCGGTCTGGTATTGGGGGATGCGCGTAAGCGGCTGAGGCACCTGCTCCTAGGGTATTTAACCCCGCAGCCATTGTGATAACCGCAAGGGCGCAAAGCCCTGAACGCGCGGGAAACAATAGTGTATTTTTGAAAGTCATAAACTCAACTCCTTATCTACTCTTACATCATATTCTTCATCCCATTCACATTAATGCTATTGTGAATGATTTGCATTATAATTACCAGTCTTTTGTCCAACTCAGCGCAATTTTGAAATTGCGACCCGGCTGACTGACTCCGGCATTGACCACTTCAAAATCAGCATCGGCAATATTGTCGATACCAAGATCAAGCCGCACGCCTTTTAATCCGGCAAATTGTGGCTGCCATACTGCATAGACATCGCTTACTAAAAACGCGTCACGGGCGTCTTGGGGCCTATTAATTTCATTAAAATCAGTAGCATAGGTGTTGCGGCTGCCGATGCGCAGGCCAGTGCCGGGCAGTTTTGCGCCAAAGTCCATATAAAAGGTATCGGGCTGCAAAACACCTTCCAAAAATTCTCCGCTGCCTCTGTCTGTGCCGTCAATAGAGGCAAAATATCCGCGCACATAAAAGACATGGGAATCATAAGAAAATTCAATCTCTATGCCGTCAATCAGCGCATCCTGAATATTGATATTCTGGCTGGTATTGCCAAATGCAGGGCCGGTGCCGCAGGGCTGTATAAAAGCGAATGCGGGGGAGAAGCACCCCGCCGGTGTGTTCACATCAAGGCCAATAAGATTATCGACATTATTGCGATAATAAGAGCCTTTAATGATGAAGCTGTCGCCATCTTGTAGCAGGTCATCAAAGTTAAAACCCGCGCCGATCTCCCAATTTTGGGATTCCTCCGGCTGCAAATCAGCATTGCCGATAAACAGGTTGGAAACAAAAGCTGGGCCAAATGGTCCAGGCGGCGCGCTTAAATTCGGCACCGCGAAATGCACGCCATCAGCAAAAGCCTCGTTAAAAGAGGGCGCGCGAAAGCCCAGCGCATAATTGGCGAACAACAGGAATTGTGGGACAGGACGGTAGCTGACGCCGATTTTTGGGGAGAATTGATCGTCATCTATGGTGAATTGCTCGCCATCGGCTTCTGAGGAGAAACTGTCCCATCTGATACCAGGAATGACCGATAATTGGCCTGGTATCGGCCCCAAATCGTCCAATTCCAATTCGGCTTGCGCAAACAGGCCGATAAAATCCGTGCGGGCATCAGGCACACCGCCGCGTGAGCCATCAGGGGTTTCATTATCAAGTCCTGATTGCCTATCGCGGTAATATTCACCGCCATAGGTCAGCGTGACTGCATTGCTGCCGCCCAGTGAAAAGCGGCTGCGATTGTCAATCAATATGCCATAGGTTTCAACCGCGCGGTCGACCGTGCGCGGTGATGTAACTTCATCTTCCTCCACTGCGTTGCGGCTATAATAGCCAGTTACGTTAAGGTTGATAAGCGGGCTGGCGGCATCCCATTTCAGGCCCAATTGCGCGGTGTCATTGCGTGCATCACGAAAGACCAGCTCATTGGCCGGACCCGCTATATTCGCGCCTTGCGGGTTTTGCGGATCGGTCGCGTCTAACTGAAAACGCAAATAGGATGCAGATAGCTCAAGGCCATCAGCAGGGCGCGCCGTAAATTTCAGCAAAGCCGATGTAATATCATCATCTGCGGGCAACACATTGCCGCTGCCAAGCCGGATGTTACCCGCTGTGCGATAGGTGAAATGGCTGACCAGATCGAGCGTGCCATCACTGCTTTGTGCAGCGCCAGTTACGCCAATGCGAAACTCGTCATTCACTGTTTGAAAGCCGCTATTAAGCCGCACACCAAAATTCTTGTCTTCGCCCAAAAAGTCTCTCGCAGTGATGGTTTGCGTAGCGATAACGCCGCCTAAAGCGCCAGAACCATAAAGCGCAGATGATGGCCCGCGCACCACTTCGACGGACTTTACCAGTTCAGGATCGACAAAAAAGCGGCCATCATGGCCAGATGCAAAACTCTGCCGCGCGCCATCCAGAAAGATCAGCACACCATTTCCGGTTAGCCCGCGAATAGTGGGCGCATCGCCGGTGCGGCGTGGGCCATTATCAAATTGTGTGCCAGGGATAGCCTGAAACACATCTTGCAGAGTGGATGGGTTGAAGTCGAGAATAAGCTCGCGGTCAACCACGCTGACTTGCCCGGGAAAGGCATGGGCTGAGCGTTCATTGCGAGTGGCATAGACGGTAATGGCCTCGTCATTAATGCTCTTTTGGTCATTTTCAACTTTATTATCAGGCGCTTTGTCCTGTGGGCTGTCATCATGTGGTTGAGGTTGAGGTTGGGGCTGAGGTAGGGGCTGGGGCTGTAGACTGGCATGGGCTGCGGATTGGCTGGCCATATAGAGCCCCGCCGCCAAAATAAGAGCCGAAGCACCGGTAAATTTCCGCATGAACCTTGTCTTTCCTTATATGTTATTGCCAAGCATATTGCGCGAATGAAACTCTGATATTGCGAAGCATTCGCAGAGTCAATATCTAATGCGAATTATTTGCATTAAAGGATAGAATTGCTTGTGGTATGTTTTTACCGCGCAGAATTGGGTGTTTTTTTTACGCTATCACTTCGTTGCTTGAGCGCTTGCTTGTTGCGCTACCGCTTCGTTGTTTGAGCGCTCGCTTGTTGCGGCTACTGCTTCGCTGCTTGAGCGCTTGCTTGTTGCGCTATCACTTCGTTGC
>CAZAHS010000221.1:0-4047 GCA_964484855.1 uncultured Sphingomonadaceae bacterium
ATTCATCTTGCCCCAAAAGTTTAAGGACATCATAAATGCCTGGAGAACTGTTGGCGCCGGTTAAAGCTGCCCGCAATGGTTGGGCAAGCTTGCCAAAACCAATATCCTCCACCTCTACAAGCTGTTTAACGCTATTCTCCAAATTTTCCAGCGTCCAGTCGTCTATATTGCTTAAATTCAGGAATATTTTTTTCAAAATACCATCTGGCGCAGAGGCAATGGCTGCCACAGCTTTATCTTCCATCTGTAAAGGCCGCGTTTTGAACAGAAAAGCCGCACCATCCGCAATATCATGCACAGATTTTGCGCGCATTTTTAATTGCGGTATTGCGGCCAGCACGGTTGCCTTGCGCGTATCATCCAGCATTTCGCCATGACGCTGCTGCAATAACGGATATACCAGTTCAGCAAGGCGCTGGTCATCGGCTTCACGAATGTAAATGCCATTCATATTGGCAAGCTTTTTGGGGTCAAACCGTGATGGCGATTTGCCAACGCTTTCCAGAGTAAACAGATTTACAGCCTCATCACGGCTCACAATCTCTGTATCGCCGTGACTCCAACCAAGCCGCAGCAAATAGTTGAACAGTGCTTCAGGCAATATGCCCATATCATCACGATATGCCTCTACGCCCAATGCGCCATGACGTTTAGACAGTTTGGCGCCGTCATTGCCATGGATAAGCGGAACATGCGCATAAATTGGCTCTTCCCAGCCCATGGCCTGTATAAGGGCCAGTTGCCGAAAGGCATTATTGAGATGGTCATCGCCGCGAATAATATGCGTGACACCCATATCATGATCGTCCACCACGACTGCAAGCATATAGGTGGGGGTGCCATCAGAGCGCAGCAAGACATAGTCATCCAGCTCTTCATTGCGCCATTTTACCTTGCCTTGTACGGCATCATTAATCACCAGCTCACCGCTTTGTTCTGTTTTCAGGCGCACAACATATGGCGCGCCATCAGGCGCTTCTGACGGATCACGATCGCGCCAACGGCCATCATAAAGCAGCGGCTTTTTATTCGCCTTTTGCTGCGCGCGCATAGCCTCTAACTCATCGGGTGTAGCAAAACATTTATAGGCTTTGCCATTATCAAGCAGGGCTTGAGCAATTTCTATATGGCGTGGGGCCTGTTTGCTTTGAAATATAGGGGTGTTATCCCAGTCCAGTCCAAACCATTTTAGGCCATCCAATATGGCATCAATCGCTGCCTGTGTTGACCTTTCCTTGTCGGTATCTTCAATGCGCAATAAAGCTGTTCCGCCATGATGGCGTGCAAAAAGCCAGTTAAACAGAGCAGTGCGCGCACCACCAATATGCAAAAAGCCGGTGGGCGAGGGAGCGAAGCGTGTAACGATTTTCTGTGTCATAATCTCATCAAAAGAGCTGCACATAGCAGCGAAATAATGTTTGAGCGGCTAAAGACGGGAAAGCTTTCACCCAAAAACACCAAATGATGTTATAGAACCTGTCCAAGCCGCATTTCTATCAGCCGGTTAGCATGCACAGGGGGAAGCGACAATTGCCTAACAGCGTCATTGCGTCTTTTTCTTTTGCTCGGCCAGCGCAAATGGAATGGCCCAAAGTGCTCGCCATATGGATGGAGAGCGAAAAGCCGCAACTGCCTTTGTTTTTGCCGATAGCGTTTGCCACTGGAATCGCATTGTGGTTTGCATTGCCGCTGCGCGAATATTGGGCCAGCGCAATTTTGGCGGCGATTATAGCGGGTCTTTCATCTTTCAGTATCGGGCAATATTATCCCGCGCAGGCGCGCATTTTACGGTGGATCGCAGCGTGCTGCTTGATGATTGCGGCAGGCATTATAACAATCTGGGCAAAATCTTTGTTAATGGGCGCGCAGCCGCTTGCTAAGCCGTGGGTGGGGCAGATGCAGGGCCAGATTGAAAGCATTGAATACCAACCTGCGCGTGAACGTATTCGCCTTTATGTTGCGCCAGAAAAGGGTCAGAATTTGCCGCGCAAAATCCGCTTAAATGTCGATATGAACAAAGCAGCAGATTTTGCAAATAGATTACGCTCAGGACAAACAATCTCTGTCAGAGTAAGGCTGATGCCCCCCAATGCGCCTGTAATACCCGGCGGTTATGATTTTGCTCAGCGCGCGTGGTTTCAGGGGTTAGGCGCGACGGGCAGTATATTGGGCGCGCCCCAAATTCTGCAAGATAGCACTTCAAATTCCAGCATTTATGAATTGCGAAATAATTTGGCAGCGCATGTGCAAAGCCAATTGCCGGGGTCAGAGGGCGGCATAGCGGCGACTTTGGCAACAGGGGATCGCGGCGGCTTATCGCAGGACGATGCAGAAGCAATGCGGCGCAGCGGACTTGCGCATTTGTTAGCGCTGAGCGGCCTGCATGTCAGTGCTGTCATTGGCGCAGTGTTTCTTATCGTTATCAAGCTACTTGCATTGTCGCCGGCACTGGCGCTGCGCTTTCGCTTGCCGGTTTTGGCAGCATTAATAGGGGCAATGGCGGGAATAGCTTACACCATTTTCACTGGCGCAGAAATACCAACCGTGCGCGCCTGTATCGCTGCGCTGCTTATCCTTGCTGCTTTAATATTGGGGCGTGATCCAATTTCTTTGCGGCTTGTAGGCTTTGCTGCATTTGTTGTGTTGCTAATCTGGCCAGAGGCATTAATCGGACCTAGTTTTCAGATGAGTTTTGCCGCTGTTATCGCCATTGTTGCGCTTTATGATACACCCTTTATGCGCGGGTTTTCGCTAAAAAGGGATGAGGGTGATTTTGCGATATTGCCCAGAATTGGGCGTTTTGTGCTAATGCTTTTTCTTACTGGTCTGGTCATAGAAATAACGCTGATACCCATAGCCCTTTATCATTTTAATAAGGCCGGATTATATGGGGCTTTGGCCAATCTCATTGCCATACCTCTCACAACCTTTGTGATTATGCCGCTTGAAGCATTGTCATTATTGGCCGATGCGTTTCATCTGGGCGAACCGATCTGGTGGCTTTGTGGACAGGCATTGTCTTTACTGCTCAATTTGGCGCGCTTTGTCTCGTCTACGCCGGGGTCAAATATCCTGCTCTCCACTATGCCGATCTCTACATTTCTGGCCTTTATAATGGGCGGGCTAATGTTATTTTGTTTAAGATCACCGCTACGCCTTATGGCAGTTATTCCTGTTGTTTTTGCCGCTACATCTTATGTCATAGCACCAACGCCTGATATTATTATTGCGGATGATGGTCGCCAATTTGCGGTCAAAAAGGCCGATGGCAATTTTCTTTTGCTAAAACCCCAATCGGACAGCTTTGCAACGCAAATGATCCGGGAAGAAGCAGGCTTTGGCGATGACAGTGCAGACTTAAAAAAATGGTCAAAGGCGCGATGTTCCTCTGATTTTTGTAGCTTCACTCTATCTGGTGAAGGCAGAAGCTGGACAATTATGGCCAGCATTAGCAACAATTATGTGCCGCTTCGTAATCTGTCTGCGGCATGTGCGCGCAGCGATATCGTTATTGCCCCGCGGCGGCTGCCCTATATTTGCCGCCCGCAATGGCAAAAGGTGGATGGCGCATATTTGCGGGAAAATGGCGGGATATCCGTCTATCTAAATAAAGCGCAAATTATAACAGCGCGCGTAAAGACCGATCATGGCTGGCGCAGGTAAATAAAAGGCCGCACCAATTAAAGTGCGGCCCATATATGAAAAAGATAAAAGCTATTTTCAGTGATAGCGGCGCAATAGCCCCGCAAGCTGGCCCTGAATCTGCACCTCATCTGGCGTATATTTCTGCGTCTCAAACTGCGCATTGGCTGGTTCCAAGCAGATTGCACCATGGTCATGATGGAGATATTTTAGCGTTGCCTCTTCACCACGAACCAAAGCGACAACAATCTGTCCATCACGCGCTGTATCTGTACGGCGAATAAGAGCGAAATCACCATCAAAAATGCCAGCATCAATCATGGAGTCGCCTGATACTTCCAAAGCATAATGGTCGCCGCTGCCCAAAAGAGCCGCTGGAACGGGCAGGGTGGCTTGCCCTTCCAT
>CAZAHS010000222.1:0-3988 GCA_964484855.1 uncultured Sphingomonadaceae bacterium
GCCATTGGGCTACTTCGGCGGCATCAAATGGCTTATCATCGGGCTGGCTGGCAAAGCGCAGAAAATACCAGCTTGAATCGGCAAAAGTGTCCAGCGTATCGGTTTCACGCCGCGCAAGCTTCCCGCATTTGGGGCAGTCTGCATCCTTCCATGTCGGGTGGCGGTCCAGTGGATTGCCCGGCACATCAAAGCTGACATCTTCCGGTAATGTCACCGGCAATTGGTCCTTTGGCACCGGCACCGCGCCGCAATCTTTACAATGAATGATCGGGATAGGCGTACCCCAATAACGCTGGCGCGAAATGCCCCAGTCACGCAGCCGCCAGACGGTCGAGCCTTTGCCCCAGCCTTCGCTTTCAGCGCGGGTAATGACTGCCTTTTGCGCATCCTCAACCGTCATGCCGGTTAAAAATTGCGAATTTACGATAGTGCCGGGGCCGGTATAAGCTTCATCACTGTTAAATGCGGCATTTTCCGCATCGCCATCGCTGACCACACGGCGCACCGGCAAATCATATTTGCGGGCAAAGTCCAGATCGCGCTGATCATGTGCAGGCACGCCAAAAACGGCACCTGTGCCATAGCCCATCAGCACAAAATTGGCGACATAGACCGGCAATTCCCATGACGGATCAAGCGGATGCACTGCTTTTAGGCCGGTATTAAAGCCGCGCTTTTCCTGCGTCTCTACCTCGGCAGCAGCGGTGCCGGTTTTGCGGCATTCATCGGCAAAAGCGGCAAGTTCGGCATTGTCTTTCGCCAAAGCGAGCGCCAGCGGATGATCGGCGGCAACAGCAACAAAGCTGGCGCCGTAAATTGTGTCAGGGCGAGTGGAAAAAACCTCTATCTTATCATGATCGCCAACCGCATTTTCCAGCGCAAAGCCAAAGGTTAGCCCTTGGCTTTTACCGATCCAGTTTTCCTGCATGGTGCGGACTTTTTCCGGCCAGCCTTTCAGATCATCAAGACCGCTTAGCAAATCATCGGCAAATTCGGTGATTTTCAGGAACCATTGGTTTAGCTTGCGCTTTTCCACCAATGCGCCGGAACGCCAGCCGCGCCCGTCTATCACCTGTTCATTGGCCAATACCGTGTGATCGACAGGATCCCAATTGACCGCGCTTTCTTTACGGTACACCAGCCCCGCAGCCAGCATATCAAGGAACAGCGCTTGCTCATGGCCATAATATTCCGGCTCACAGGTGGCCAGTTCGCGGCTCCAGTCAAAGGCAAAGCCCAGCCGCTTTAGCTGATCGCGCATATTGGCGATATTCTGCCGCGTCCAGCCGCCGGGGTGAACGCCCTTTTCCATCGCCGCATTTTCCGCTGGCATGCCGAACGCATCCCAGCCCATGGGGTGCAGGACTTCGGCCCCGCGCATCCGCTCAAAACGGGCCAGCACATCGCCCATCGTATAATTGCGCACATGGCCCATATGAATGCGCCCCGATGGATAGGGGAACATTTCCAATATATATTTTTTGGGTTTGTCGCTGCTGCTATCAGCGCGGAAAGTCTCGTCCGCTTCCCATTTTTCCTGCCAACGCGAATCTGCTGCCAGCGGGTTAAACCGCTCTGTTATTGCTGTCATATCCTGCCCTATAATGACCCTGCGGCCATTAATTTAAAAGCGGCCCATTTTTTGCAAATTTATCGACAATTATCTACAAACTGCGTCGGCCCATTCACCTAATTGACAATGGCCGTGCGGCGCAGATCGCGTGCGCGGGTTAAAATAACCTGCTCCAGCTTTTGCACTGTTGCGGCCTTTACCGGCGCATCAACCCAGCTATTGCCCTGCGCTATTTGACGCGAAGCTGCGACACGCAGCGCATCAGCGCGCAAATCCTGATCCAATATAGAAACGGTGATTTTCACACGCTCATTCGGATTATCAGGGGTTGCATACCAGTCGGTGACAATAACACCGCCCGCGCTATCTGCGGTGACCAGCGGCGCAAAGGATACGGTATCCAGCGAAGCACGCCACAAAAAGCCGTTTACGCCAATTTGCGTAATGCGCGTTTCAACAACATCAGCCTGCGGCTTATCGCCGCCGCCACATGCAGCAAGCAGGGCCGTTGCCATGCTGGCAAAAAGCCCGGCAGAGAGCAAACGACGTGCCTTATAATTATTGGTTTTCAAAGATCCGGTTTTTAACGCCGACATGGATCTGTCTCCTGAATTTTTACCCACAAATAAAAGCCTGCCAACTCTGCTGCATAGGCCTTTTAATATATTGTCTAACTTTTCATCACGGCTTGTAGATAGGCTTAGCCATGACAGCAAGGCTATACTAACCCCCATCCACCAAATGCGCATATTCCGCTTTTACTCATCATATTCGGCATGACCAAGAGGTGAATGACATAGCGCACATGTTCACCATAGGGTCATATCGATTAAGTAATATATCCGTGAAATATGGCGATAAAGGCAAAAGCTATCGCTACGCAGTGTAAAATCTGTGTGACTATTGCAACATTGCTGTGCGAAACGGTATTTGTAACGATTAAGTAAGTGCAAACGAACATAAGATATCGTAACACTGGATGAGAGAGGAGCGACAGACAATGGCATTGAAGATGAGGACAGCGTTAATGGCAGGATCGCTTGCCGCTGCTGTGCTGCTTGCTGTGCCGTCTGTTGGCGTTGCTTCTGATATTATTGCTGGAGAGAAAACATTCTCTCTTAATCTAAGCGGCAATGTCGTGCCTTTCACGCCTGCTATTGTTGATGGTGACAGCAATGAAGCCGTTAAACTCAGCACATTGAACACCAATCCGTCATTCCAATTTACGCCTGCTGATGAAGATGGCCGCGGTTCCCGCTCGGTAACAGTGACCGCTCGCTTATCACAAGATAAAGCGCAGGCGATCAATATTCGTAAGAACATCGCGAAACCGGGCAAAGGTCCAGCAGAGCCGGTACAGATTACGCCAGCCAGCTATCGCCTTGGCGTGGCAAAAGGTTGGCAGTCTTTTGCTTTACCCAAGACCATACGCAATATTGATGTTCCGCAGCTAGAAGCTTTGGGCGCAGCGCCTTCCGCTAATGAAAATGATGAACCAAGCCGGTTTAGCCCGCGTATTGAGCTGGACTCAACTCCGCAAGTTGGCAGCACACCGCGCACATTTAGCGGTGAGACAAGCTATTCGGTGGAAGTCGGCGGCAGCTTTAGCTTAAGCGATAATATGGATGTGACCGCTGGTGTGCGTCTGCGTGATGAGCGGGACCGTTTGGCACCGCTGACCAATAAGCAGAATGACAGTCAGGCCGTTTATGTTGGAACGCAAATCCGCTTCTAACCTTGGTTTACGGGCTTAACCCGAACCTATTCTATACATAGCTTAATCTTGCAAAGAGTTTAGTCTTGAGTCAGGCCATCAATTGCGCCCCAGCCATGGCTGAACGGTGCGATAAGCTGGTAATTGCTCTGCTTCACGCCGCCCAAAGCGCAAACCGGCATAGCCGCATGGCGCGCCAATATAGCAAAACGCATCGCCCCCAAGCTGCCCGCCCCCTTATGGCTGCGCGTTGGAAAGACCGGGGAGAGAAACACCATATCGGCGGCAAGACGGTTAGCAGCGGCAATCTCTGTCATATTATGCACAGCAGCCAAACGCAGCATATCAGGGCCTATAGCATTGTCTTTGCGCAGCTTGTCGGGCGATCCATATACGCCATCAGCGCCCAATTGCCGCGCGGTAGATGCATCACCAGACCAGATGAATATGCGTTGTGCGCCAAGAAATTTCCGTTTTAGCCAGGTGAACAGCATCTTTCGAGTCGCAAGGGGCAGATGATAATGCCGGAAGATAATCCCCGCACCATCTGGCAAGGCGGCAATAGATTCTTCCAGAATATGATCGTTTCGCGCATCAGTGAACAGCCAAATTGACGGCATGGCAATATGGCGTTTTTCTGGCTTCGCTCTCTGGTCAGATAACATCATCCTGCTATAGGGCGAAAAATGAGCAAGCAAAAC
>CAZAHS010000223.1:0-3943 GCA_964484855.1 uncultured Sphingomonadaceae bacterium
CGCGCGCGGCGGGCATTATTATTGATTGGGATGATATGGACGCGCTTTCAAAAGTGGTGCCGCTTATCGCCAGCATCTACCCCAATGGGTCTGGTGATGTGAATTATTTCGCTGCGGCCGGCGGCATGCCCTTTGTTATCCGCGAATTGCTGGGTGCGGGGCTGGCGCATGATGATATTCGCACCGTTTATGGCAAGAGCCTGTCCGAAGGCGCGCGCGAGCCGGAATTGGCGGATGATGGCAGCGTGCATTTTGCCGAAATTGATGGCAAGAGCGGCGATGATACCATCTTGCGGCCCGTATCTGCACCATTTCAGGCAGAGGGCGGCATGAAATTGCTGAAAGGCAATCTGGGCCGTGCAACCATTAAGGTGAGCGCAGTTGCGCCCGAGCGCTGGACCATAGAGGCACCGGCGCGGATATTCTCTGCTCAGGAAGATGTGGTCACCGCTTTTAAGGCAGGTGAGCTAGACGGTGATGCGGTGATTGTTGTGCGCTTTCAGGGGCCAGCGGCCAATGGCATGCCCGAATTGCATAAGCTGACCCCGTCGCTCGGCGTGCTGCAGGATAAGGGCTATAAAATCGCCTTTGTAACCGATGGCCGCATGTCGGGAGCCAGCGGCAAAGTGCCTGCGGCCATTCATGTCTCACCAGAGGCCTATCATGGCGGTCCGCTCGCCAAATTGCGCGATGGCGATATGGTACGCGTCTGCGCGCAAAGCGGTGCTTTGGAGGCATTGGTCGATCAGGGCGAATGGGACGCGCGAGAGACAGCCGCGCCGCCGCAAACACAAATGGGTGTGGGCCGTGAATTATTTGCAATGATGCGTATCCATAGCGATGAAGCAGAGCGCGGCGGATCGGCCATGCTGGCCAGTGCTGGATTATAAGTAAGTGCTGGGTTATAAATAAGAGCATATTATGACAGATAAAAATCATGAGATTGTGGTGGCCGATATTGGCGGCACCCATGCGCGTTTTGCCATTGCAAAAATGACCGGCAGCACATTGTTGGAGCTAACGCATCAGCGCACATTGCCAACGGCGGATCATGCCAGTTTGCAAATTGCGTGGGAAGATTATGCCCGCCAGATAGAGCGGCCCCTGCCAACAGATGGCGCGGTTGCCGCCGCAGCGCGGGTTGATGGCGATGTTATGACCTTCACCAATAGCAGTTGGATGCTGCGCCCTGCTTTGGTATCAGAAAAATTGGGGCTTGAGCGCTTTACCATCGTCAATGATTTTGGCGCGGTCGCCTATGCAACAGCAACTGCGCAGCCGGAGCAGCTTGCGCATATTTGCGGACCAGAAGAATGTAATCCGCAGCAAGATGGCGTGGTGACGATTTTGGGGCCGGGCACTGGTTTGGGGGTTTCTTATCTTTTATGGCGTGACGGCCAATATTTCGTGACGGAAACCGAAGGCGGGCATATTGATTTTGCCCCGCGTGATGCCGTTGAAGACCGGATATTGGGCATGTTGCGAAAGGCGCATGGCCGTGGTTCGGCGGAACGGATGGTCGCTGGGCCTGCGCTCAAGACCATTTATAAAGTGCTTGCCGAGATTGAAAATAGTCCCGCACAGGCATTGGATGATAAGTCTTTATGGCAGCTTGCCCTGTCTGGTAAGGACAGTCTGGCCTCTGCTGCTTTTGACCGTTATTGCTTATGTTTAGGCGCTGTTGCGGGTGATCTGTCACTGGCGCATGGCGCACATATGGTGGTGCTGGCTGGCGGACTGGGCGCGCGCATAGGTGATAAATTCGACCAATCGGGCTTTCGTGAGCGCTTTGTAGCCAAGGGGCGTTTCCGCAGCTTGATGCAGGGTATTACCGTGAAACGGCTTATCGCTGATGAGCCGGGCCTTACTGGAGCAGCCGCCGCTTTTGTGCAGCGCTACCCAGATTGATCCTTATTATTTGACCGAGCGGATTTGCGTTGCCGATAAAATAGCGAGCAGCGCCAGACAGGCCGATACGCCCAGCATGATGCGCAATATATCGATCGGCAGGGCATCGCTGCTTAAAATAATAGCCAGCGCAGGGGCCATTATTGCGGGCAATGAATAGCCCAGATTCATATAGCCCATTATGCGCCCTCTTTTTGATGTGCGGCTCACCAATTGGGTAATGAGAGCAGCATCAATGGCCTGAAAAACCGCTAAGCCTGCGCTGAACAATATATAGGCCGCAATTATGACCGGCCATGCGGGCGCGAAAATAAGAATGGCCAGCGAAAGGGCAATGGCCAAGGCCGTGATATATAAAAATGGACGGCGCAGGCCAAGGCGGTCTGACCAATAACCAGCGGCCAACCCGCCTATCACTGCAAATGGGATGGCCAAAATATTCAAAGTGCCAACGCCTTGATCGACACTGCTGCTGGGAAAGCGCTGCGTGTAATGCGCAATATCCTGCAGATAGTAAAAGAGATAGCCAAGCAGCAGAGCCGATGAAAATTGGATAAAAAACCGCCCAATCCACGCCCATATTAAATCGGCGCGGTTAAGGTCATTCTCGCCATCTTCACCTGTCTGGCTTTTGGGCGATGCTGGGTCATTATGGCTATGCGCCAGCATGGGCGGGATATAGCCTTTTGCAGCGCTCCATAATAATGGCATTACGGCAGCGAATATTATGGCGGCTAGTGCAAAAAGGCGTGACAATTCAGTGTTGAATATTGTCAGCGCCAAAATGGCTATGGTTAAACTTCCCGCAGGAACACCCAGATTTAGAAAGGCGGCGGTTCTGCCTTTGCTATGGTCGGGAACATAATCAACCAAGAGCGCGCCCATGGGCGCATATATAATGTTCAGGCTAAGCTGAAAAAATATGATAGCGGTCAGTAAACTCGCCCAGCTATCAGCACACCAAAAGGCGATATAGGCCAGCAATATGGCCAATAGGCCGAACGCGATCTGCGCAAAGCGGTTGCCATATTTGCGCACTTGCCAATCGCTTATCCAGCCGCTCAA
The DNA here is from genome assembly GCA_964484855.1 of uncultured Sphingomonadaceae bacterium. Taxonomy (GTDB): domain Bacteria; phylum Pseudomonadota; class Alphaproteobacteria; order Sphingomonadales; family Sphingomonadaceae; genus Alterisphingorhabdus. The sequence goes on from CAZAHS010000223.1 coordinate 2,974, forward strand.
AATATTGCTGATCGCCGCTATAATGGCGCCAGTGCACAATGTTATGCTGAGCAGCAGCAATTTGTTATCCGCATCTATCTGCGCCACCTTAATCGGTAATATTAGGATCAGCAGCGGCAAAAAACTGATCACCACGCCGATATTGGCCAATGCATATATTGTGATAAATCGCCGCAAATATGGCGATTGTGCGCCTTCCATCAGTCTGTAACAGGCCCGGTTGTTTGCCGTATTATCAATTTAAATGGCAACAGAATCTGCGTTCCAGCCTTGGCCGTTTCACCATTGGTAATCAATTCATGCGCAGCAGATTTTGCCATTTCGGCAATGGGTTGGCGAATGGCGGTTAGCGGCGGCACACTAAAGCGCACGCCGGGTGTATCATCAAAGCTGATAACAGAAAGCTGGTCTGGAACAGAGATATTGCGCTTGGCCGCTTCATGCAAAATGGCAAAGGCCATTTCATCATTGCTGGCAATAATGGCAGTGGGTTTATCATCCAAATCAAATAATGCGCGTGCCGCGCTGATGCCGGAAATAAAGCTAAAATCACCGGGCTGCTCCCATTGCGCAGAGATAGCATTATGCGCATCGGCCATGGCATCGCGATAACCATTTAAGCGCGATGAAGACGCCAGATAATCTGGACTGCCCGATACAAAAGCGATTTTGCGATGCCCAAATTCTATCAAATGCTTTGTTGCTGCAAAAGCCGCTGCATAATCATCCATGATGATATTTATACCATCGCTTTTGCCCATTGACCCGATGCGGGCAAAGGGCGTGTTATTGGCATCGAGCAAATCGGCAAGATCTTGGTTTTCGCTATGCGGCGGGGTTAATATAACGCCATCGGGCCGCAGGGATGAAACTGCAGTGGCAAGCTGTTTAGACGCCTCTGGCTGCTGTGTATCAACAAGTTCAAAAACCATGCGATAGCCATGCTGCTCGCTTTCCATCATCCCGCCAT
>CAZAHS010000224.1:0-3881 GCA_964484855.1 uncultured Sphingomonadaceae bacterium
GGATATGCTGGACGATGGCAAGCGTGAGCGGACAAAAGAAACGCACCGCGATGGGTTTGATGATGCACAATGGTTCCGCATCAATGTCGGGCGCAGCAATAATGCTGACCCCAAATGGATATTGCCGCTTATGTGCCGGCGTGGCGGTGTGACCCGCAATGATATTGGCGCCATTCGCATCATGGGTGATGAAAGCTATGTCGCCATCGCGGCCAAGGCGGCGAACCAATTTGCATCCAGCGTAGCCGCTCCAGCAGCGGATGATAATGATGATGTTGAAATTGTAAAAGCCGATGGCCCGCCGCGTGAAGCAGCGCGCGCCAATCGCAAACGTGGGCGAGATGGCGCAGGCGGCGGCTATCAAGGGCGCGGCGGCAGCGGCGGCGCGCATCGCGGCAAACCGCACCGCAAAGGCGGCGGCAATTTTAAAGGCCGTGATGGCGGGGATGGCGAAGGGCGCTTTAATAATCGGGGCGATAAGCCTTATTCTGATAAGCCAAAACCCAAGCGCCGCGAATATAAAGATCGGCCAAAATCTGATAATGGCCCGCCGCAAAGCACAACATTAGCCCCGCAATATAGCGAAAGATCAGAGCGCTCTGAGCGCCCAGAAAAGCGTGACCGGCCAGAGGGTAAAGAAGGCAAGAAATACGCGCCGAAAAAAGTTGGAGCATCGGCCAAATTTCGCGGCAAGCAAAAAAATAAAGGTGCGCCCAATAAAGGCGGGCCCAAAAAAGGTGGTTTTAAAAAAGATGGCAGCGCCGCGCAGCAGCGTAAGCCTAAAGGCTGATTACGCTTCACGCATTTAATAGGGCTGACTCTAAATAGGCGGTAAGGCCCAGTCTATTGGGCTTTTCCCCTGTGCCTGCAAAAATGCGTTGCACTTGCCAAAATGTCCGCAGCCCAAAAACCCCTTATAGGCCGATAAAGGAGAGGGGTGCGGCGCGTGCAAAACCAAATGGCGGCTATCTACGCGCGCAGCTTTTTTCTGCGCATAGCTGCCCCATAGCATGAACACCATAGGGTCAGTGCGTTCATTAATATGGCCAATCACGGCATCGGTAAATTCCTCCCAACCGCGCCCGCGATGGGATGCCGCCTTGCCCATTTCTACCGTCAAAACAGAGTTGAGGAGCAGCACGCCCTGCTGCGCCCAATGCTCCAAAAAGCCATGATTGGGCGGGTTTATGCCCAAATCATTCTTCAGTTCTTTATAAATATTCGCCAGAGATGGCGGCACTTTAACGCCCGGTTTTACAGAGAAAGATAGACCATGCGCTTGATCCGGCCCGTGATAAGGGTCTTGCCCCAATATAACCACGCGCACCTTATCAAGCGGCGTTAGGTCTAGCGCGCGGAAAATTGCGCTACCCTTAGGGAATATTATTTTTCCTGCCGCTTTTTCTTCGCGCAAAAACGCTTTTAAATTGGCCATTTGCGGACCAATAAGCTGGTCATGCAGCGCCGTTTTCCAGCTCTGCTCCAGCTTTACATCATCTATATTGATTGCTGCTGCCATATTGTCAGGATTATAAAATAGGTGCCGCGCCGCCATATGGCGCGGGCGGCGTATCAACCGGCTGGCTGAGATCAAATTCCACGCGGAAAAATCGTCCCTCACGCCGCAATTCATAAGCAAAGCGCTGATCGTCAACATTCACAGCCCAGATATTGGTAATTGATGCGGAGAGGTCATTGGCTTCAAATAATTCTATCGAAAACTCATCGACGGGAAATTCCTGCCGGTTAGCCTGGCCAGCATCCAAAGCAGTTCCGCCATAGCGGCTGACGCTATCTTCTTTGCCGTCTTTATGCCGGTGGATATGGTGCAGCGCCAGACTGTTTGGCGTGCGGTGTATCACCCATGTACGCGAACGATCCCATTCACCATCCGCCCCTTTGACATGGAAGGGAATGGCAATCTGCTTCTCATCACATTGGGCCACATGCATAACCATATCGGCTTTTGCAAAATCACTATCTTCCGGGTCATCAGACACCAATTTGCCTGAAAAAGCTTTGCCGCAATATTCAGATAATTGCGCATAAAATTGTTCTGCAGCAATTGCATCTTCTTCAGCGACATCTTCCTCTATCTGTGTGGCGGGTTCGGAGGTGCAGCCAGCTAAGGCAAGCGAGGCAAGAGAAAGTGCGCAGATCTGTATTATAAGATATTTGGTCATCATATTTTCCCGGCCATTTGCGCGCCAATACCAGCAGTCATCTGAAACAGCATATCGGGGTTGTTATGGCGTAATTGTGCAGCGGCCAGCTCCTGTCCTTCAGCAATCATAATTTCTCTTATGCCTGCTTTCATGCCCGCCAAAATCTGCGCAGCGCATTCTTCTGGCGCTAGACCATTTTCAATTGCTTTGTCAGATTCTCCCAGCCGCTCACCCTCTCCAGTAAGGGCATTGCGCGCGACATTGGTTTTAATCGAGCCGGGCAAAACAGTGGTTACGCCAATGCCATGGGCCTGTTCAACCTCTGCCCGCAAGGCATCGCTATAGCCGATTAGCCCGTGTTTAGCGGCGCAATAGGCGGTGCGCAGCGGCACCCCAATGCGCCCCGCGACCGATGATATAGCCACCATATGTCCGCTGCCGCGCTCCACCATATGCGGCAAAAGTAATTGCGTTAGCCATATGGGCGCCAGCAAATCCACATCCAATATGGTTTTATAAACCTCTGGCCGGGTATCCTTGGCCAGGCTGCGCTGGCTAATGCCTGCATTATTCACCAAAATATCGATATGGCCCTGCCATGATATAGCCTCTGCCACTTTGTCGGGCAGAGCGGCATAATCAGTGGTATCAAAAGGCAGCAGCATCGTTTCAACGTCGCTACATTCATCTGCGAGCGCGTGTAAAGCCTCAATGCGGCGGCCGGAAAGCAACAGCTTGGCACCCTCTTTTGCAAAGGCAAAGGCCAAAGCGCGGCCAATCCCTGATGATGCGCCGGTAATCCAGACAGTTTTGCCCGTGAAATCCATATATGCCCTCCCGCTTTTATAATTTTATCATATTATATGTCATGCGCACAAAGGGCATGGCCTTGCAAGGGGCCGCTATTATCCGTCTCGGGCTTAACCCAAAGCAAGTTCGTCGAGAATATCCGGTATTTTCTGCTTTAACTTGAAAAAGCCGCGCCCTGCATGGGGCCAGACAAGCCGGTCATAATCGCGCAAAATGGTGATGATGTTGATGCCATTTTCAGCAAGATAATCGGCGCGCGCGGCCCATATATCGCTCAATGGGCCAATAGGTATATAGGGCAGCACCAGCTCGCTCAGCCCCGCCTCACGCATAGAATTAATCAGCTTGTCGGCATTAGCAACGCCCATCGCCGCGCAATCAAAATGGGCTTTACCGCGCGCCAGTGCATCATCAACCGCGCCATTGGCAAAAGCTTGCACTTGCGCGGATGGCACATAAGATAGAGGCGCTTTTAATGCGCTCCAATCGGGTTTCAGACCCAGTAATAAAGATGGCGCTTTGCCATTTAGCGGCAGGGTCTCGGATGCGCATTCTTCCGCATGAAGCAGCAAGGCAAAATTATCGGGCAGCGCAGTCTCTTGCGGCGGGTTAAGCTGTTGGCGCGGATGCTCTGCCTCTTCCTGCAACGCCTCGGCCTTTTCATTCAGTCCGCTTGGCGCAAAGCGGCCATCTGTATAGCGGGCAATATTGCTGGCACGGGCCAGATAATTTTTGCCCTTTGTGTGCAGCCCAGCGACCCAGCGCCATGAACAGGTGTTGCTGGCTGCGTCACCGTCTAGCAAATGGGTCAGGAAAAAATCCGCGCCCAATGCCCATGGCAGGCGCAGTGTAAATATCCAGATAGATGCAAACCACATGCGCGCATGATTGTGCAGATAGCCATAT
>CAZAHS010000225.1:0-3856 GCA_964484855.1 uncultured Sphingomonadaceae bacterium
CAGCAACAGCCACTTTTGAAATCGCCATTGGCGCTTCATAACGGTCAATGCCGCCCTGCGGATTTTGTTGGGTTGGCTTGCGGTGACGGGCAATCATATTAACGCCCGACACAATAACCTTACCATCCTTGGGTATTACCTGAGTGACGTTACCGGTCTTGCCCTTGTCCTTGCCGGACAGAATAACGACCTCATCACCTTTTTTGATCTTCGCCATACCCATGGTTAGAGCACCTCCGGAGCCAAGCTGATAATTTTCATATGCTTTTTGGCGCGCAATTCACGAACTACGGGGCCAAAAATACGCGTACCAATCGGCTCGTCGCTTTTGTTGACGAGAACAGCGGCATTGCTGTCAAAACGAATGACAGTACCGTCTGCACGGCGAACATCTTTTGCAGTACGTACGATAACAGCGCGGTGAACATCACCCTTTTTAACGCGGCCACGCGGCGCAGCTTCCTTGACGGAAACAACAATAATGTCACCAACGCCAGCAAAGCGACGCTTTGAGCCGCCCAGCACCTTGATGCACTGGACGCGCTTGGCACCGCTATTATCAGCGACCTCAAGATTTGATTGCATCTGGATCATAGATCCGGTTCCTTCTTTCCTGGCTTACTGGAATATTCCAGCAGTTCCGTTCAAAATAATTTAACCAGCTTCAACTTCGGAAGCCGTATCCTGTACATCCACGTCAGCAGTACCGCCAACACGATCAAGCACCTTCCACGTTTTCAATTTTGAAATCGGACGCGTTTCTTCAATGCGCACAACTTCACCAGCCTTAAAGCTGTTATCTTCATCATGCGCGTGATATTTCTTCGAACGACGAATAATTTTACCGTAAAGCGGATGCTTCACTTTGCGCTCGACACTGACCACAACGGTCTTGTCGGTTTTGTCAGAGACGACGGTCCCTGTAAGTACACGTTTTGGCATTGCGTTGCTTCCTTATGCCTGCGCTGCAGCGGCGCGTGAGCGCTCACCCTGCAATGTTTTAATCTGGGCGATCATGCGGCGCACTTCACGCATACGTGAGGGCTTTTCCAATTGATTGGTTGCCGCTTGAAACCGTAGATTAAACGCCTCTTTTTTCAACTGGCCCAATTCGGCTGACAGTTCATCATCAGTCTTAGTGCGCAGATCGTCAACTTGGCTCATCTCTTAACCCTCCAGGTGCGACGTGTCGCCTAAGCGGGCCACGACCTTGGTTTTAATCGGCAATTTCATCGCCGCACGTTCAAATGCCACCGCAGCCAATGGGCCAGGTACACCGTCCAGTTCAAAAAGAATACGGCCCGGCTTAACCCGTGCTGCCCAATATTCAACAGAACCTTTACCTTTACCCTGACGGACTTCAGCAGGTTTTTTCGATACTGGCACATCAGGGAACACGCGGATCCACAAACGGCCTTGACGACGAATATGACGCGTAATGGCACGACGTGCCGCCTCTATCTGACGCGAAGTAATACGCTCTGGTTCCAAAGCCTTGAGGCCATAAGAACCAAAGTTCAAAGACGTACCGCCCGGTGCATTTCCACTGATACGACCCTTAAAGGCCTTGCGGTATTTTGTTTTCTTAGGTTGCAGCATGATGCTCTATCCTGTTGTTGCTAATCCACTACGCTTTAGCGCGGCGGACGTACACCCGATGTTTGTGCTTCCATCATCAAACGGTCTTGCGCCATTGGGTCATGGCCCAAAATTTCGCCTTTGAAGATCCACACTTTAATACCAATAATGCCATAAGCAGTCAGAGCTTCATGTTCGGCATAATCAACATTGGCGCGCAATGTATGCAATGGCACACGGCCTTCACGATACCATTCTACACGGGCAATTTCTGCACCGCCCAAACGGCCGCCACATGTGATTTTAATACCTTCAGCACCAAGACGCAGAGCAGATTGCACAGCGCGCTTCATAGCACGGCGGAAAGCAACGCGGCGGATCAACTGATCAGCAATACCTTGCGCAACCAATTTCGCATCAACCTCTGGCTTACGGATCTCAACAATGTTCAGCTTCACCTCGCTGTCGGTCATTGATTCCAGCTTTTTGCGCAGCTTTTCAATATCAGCGCCTTTTTTACCGATGATAACACCGGGGCGTGCAGCATATACTGAAACACGGCATAATTTGGCCGGACGCTCAATAACTACCTTAGAAATCGCAGCCTGTGGCAGCGTTTTCATGATGAACTTACGGATTTTAATATCCTCGTTCAGCAGGCCAGCATATTCATTACCCTCGGCATACCAACGGCTATCCCAAGTCCGGTTAATTTGCAGGCGCAGGCCTATCGGATTGCTCTTCTGACCCATGGCTTACGCCTCCTCTTCATCATGCTCGCGCACAACAATGCGCAAACGGCTGAATGGTTTTAAGATACGGCTCGAACGACCACGCGCACGTGTGGTAAAGCGCTTCATAGTGATCGCCTTGCCAACGCTGGCCTCTGAAACGATTAAGCTGTCCACATCTAGATTATGGTTATTTTCAGCATTGGCAATGGCAGATGCCAAAACCTTACGCGCTTCAACGGCCATACCTTTTTTTGAAAAACTCAATACGTTCAACGCATCTTCAACTTTCTTGCCGCGGATAAGTTGAGCGACAAGATTAAGCTTCTGCGCGGAGCCACGAATAGTGGTGCCTACAGCCAGCGCCTCGCGCTCGCCAACCCGGCGTGGTGCGGATTGCTTGCCCATTATTTCTTGCCCTTCTTATCTGCAGCATGGCCATAATAGGTCCGCGTAGGTGCAAATTCACCAAGCTTGTGACCTACCATATCTTCGCTCACCGATACGGGAACGAATTTATGGCCATTATAAACGTTAAAAGTAAGCCCAATAAACTGCGGCAATACGGTTGAACGACGCGACCATGTTTTGATCGGTGTTCGGCTACTCGCCTCTTGCGCAGCTTCGGCCTTTTTCAAAAGGCTGAGCTCGACAAATGGTCCTTTCCAGACGGAACGTGCCATGACTTACCTCTTCTTCTTCGCGTGGCGTGACCGAATAATCATATGATCGGTACGCTTATTATTACGAGTACGGGCACCTTTGGTCGGCTTACCCCATGGCGTTACCGGATGGCGACCACCCGATGTACGGCCCTCACCACCACCATGCGGGTGATCGACAGGGTTTTTCGCAACACCACGCGTCAACGGACGGCGGCCCTTCCAGCGTGTGCGGCCAGCCTTAGCAAAGGTCTGGTTGCTATTATCAGGATTAGATACTGCGCCAACAGAACCCATGCAATCGCCGCGTACATAACGCTGCTCGCCCGAGTTCAAACGGACAATGACCATGCCGCGGTCACGACCAACCAATTGTGCATATGTGCCAGCAGCACGCGCAATCTGACCACCTTTTCCAGGCTTCATCTCAATATTATGAATGATGGTGCCGATGGGCATTTGGCTCAGCAACATTGCGTTACCAGGCTTCACATCAACCTTTTCACCAGAAACAACGCTCTCACCTTCAGCAAGACGCTGCGGCGCCAAGATGTAAGCCAGCTCGCCATCTTCATATTTGATAAGCGCAATAAAGGCAGAACGGTTAGGATCATATTCCAAACGCTCAACGGTTGCAGAAACGTCGAATTTGCGACGCTTAAAATCAACCTTACGATATTTTTGCTTGTGACCACCAGCGATACCGCGTGATGTCACATGACCTTTATTGTTACGACCACCGGTTTTACGCTTGCCTTCAACAAGCGTTTTAACAGGTGAGCCCTTCCAAAGGTCAGTCTTGTCAACCAGAACAAGGCCGCGACGGCCAGGGCTGGTAGGATTATAGGATTTTAATGCCATAGTCTCTTTTCCAGTCCTGCCTTA
>CAZAHS010000226.1:0-3855 GCA_964484855.1 uncultured Sphingomonadaceae bacterium
GGCTATGGCGCACCATATCATATTCAATGCCCATCTCTTCGAGCAGCCAGATGATCCGGGTCGAGCGTGAATATTCTAAATGGTGAAGCGTGATAGCCATAAAACCGTTTCCTTATTTTGCAATGCACCGCAGCCTAGGCGTGGTTGCCAGCACAAACAATATGTAGAGGAGTTTTTCCCTAGCAGCAGTTCACTAACGCGGACGCCGCCGAGGGGCGGGCTAGCGCCCGGCGCACGGTCGCGCTTGCGGATGCTCGCGATGTTTTGCTCTCGCGGCCAAAGGCCTCCGAGGGGCGGGCTAGCGCCCGGCGCGCAGTCGCGCTTGCGGATGCTCGCGCATCCGGTGATACCTCCCCATTATGGGGAGGGGGACCATGCGCAGCATGGTGGTGGGGTCAGCTTGGTAACGCAAAGTAAGCACCTAGCCTCAAACCCCTCCGTCACCTGCCCTCAAGCGCGAAGCGTTAGGGCAGAAAAGACTCCTGCCCTCAAGCAGCGAAGCGTTAGGGCAGAATATCCTCCTTAATGCCCTTTAACGCCTAGACTCTCAAAGGGTTTGTCATGCTCACTAAAGCGTTCCACCATTGATGCGCTGGCTTCATTCAGGCCGATAATCTCAACCGTCTTGCCTTCTTTTTGCAGACGCGCGACGATTTTTTCTAACATGCCGGTTGCAGAGATATCCCAGAAATGCGCGTTATGCACGTCAATCACCACCTTATCGATATCATCCTCGTTAAACTCCATCGCCTCATACATCAGATCGACCGAACCGAAGAAAATCTCGCCGCCAAAATCATAATAATGGGTGCGGCCTTCAACACGCACATCCATGCGCACCAATTGGCGGACCTTATAGGCAAAGAATATGCCGGAGAGCAGCACACCAGTCAGCACACCCATGGACAGATCATGTGTCCACACCACAACCGCCACCGTGGCCAGCATGACGATATTAGAAGGCAGCGGATGCTCACGAATTTCAAGGAAGCTCTGCCAACGGAATGTGCTGATCGACACAAAGATCATAATTGCCACCAATGCTGGCATGGGAATGAGCGCAACCCACTGGCCCAGAACAACAATAAGGATAAGCAACATAACGCCAGCGACAAAGGTTGAAAGGCGATGACGCCCGCCGGATTTTATATTGATAACCGATTGGCCAATCATTGCGCAGCCGCCCATACCACCCAAAAAGCCAGTGAAAAAATTGGCAATGCCCTGACCATAGGTCTCGCGCTTTTTATCGCTGCGTGTCTCGGTCATATCATCGACAATTCCGGCAGTCAGCAGCGATTCCAGCAATCCAACGGCGGCCATAGCCAGCGAATAAGGTACAATGATCTGTAGCGTTTCAAAGGTCAGCGGCACCTGAGGAAAGGCAAATATGGGCAGGCTATCGGGCAGCTTACCCTCCTCGCCCACCGTATTAACATCAATGCCATAATAGATCGCAACGGCCGAAATCAAAATGATCGCCACCAACGGCGAAGGCACAGCCTTGGTGATATAAGGAACACCGTAAATAATCGCCAAACCGGCCGCCACCATGGCATAGGTGGGAATATTGAGTGCATCACCGGTAAGTTGCGGCAATTGCGCCATGAAGATCAATATCGCCAGCGCATTCACAAAGCCGGTAATGACCGAGCGCGAGACAAAGCGCATCAACAGGTCAAGCCGTAACAAGCCTGCCACAGTTTGGAATAATCCCATTAAGATTGTCGCGGCGAACAGATATTCCACCCCATGTTCACGCACCAATGGCCCAACCAGAACCGCCACCGCCGCCGTGGCCGCGCTAATCATACCCGGACGGCCACCGATAAGCGCGATAATCACCGCTATGGAGAAGCTGGCATAAAGCCCAACACGCGGATCAACGCCTGCAATGATGGAAAAGCCTATCGCTTCAGGGATGAGCGCAAGCGCCACCACCAGACCCGCCAGAAATTCACTGCGCGGATTGGTGAGCCAGTCGCGGCGGAAATTACGTTGAATGGCCATGTCGGCTGCCCTTTTTGCGAACCCGTAAAAGACGGTGAATAAATGGATGGTTAAGGATAACTGCGTCTTATGCTGCGCCGCAGCAATATGTCGGCGGACTAATGGAGTCATTTGCCCGAAAAAGCAAGAGTGCGGCAATTATGATTTTGATTGGCAAGCCTTATAAACCGTCATAACCCATGGCTTATGCTCGGCAAAGATATGCACCCTGATTATCATTATTTGATTGCGCTTGGTTCCAATCGCAGCGATGCGGCGCATGGCCTGCCGCAATCCATTCTCCGCGCCGCCATGATGCGGCTTGATGAGGTGCCAATAAAGATATTAGCCCGCGCACCCATTATTGAAAGCCGCCCTATAGGCCCCTCTTTGCGCAGCTATGCCAATAATGCAGTGATAGTACAGAGCAATTTAATGCCATTGGAATTACTGCATCACCTAAAGGCCATTGAGCAGGATTTTGGCAAGCGGCACAGGCGGCGATGGTCCAGCCGCACCCTTGATCTGGATATTATCATGTGGCGTGATGCAAAAAATGATCGGGAGTTAAGCTGGCAATGCCCGGTGCTTAGCATTCCGCATCAACATTGCCGCGCGCGCGACTTTGTTTTGCGCCCTGCCAGCATAATAGCCCAGAATTGGTGCGATCCGGTTTCCGGTTTCACTATCGGGCAATTATATCACAGATTAAAAAAGCCATTTAGCAAGGCATGATTTTGGTCTTTTAATTTGTGAAAATGGGGCGCATTAATTGAACATTACCCCAGCATAATAAGAGTGTACCAAACATGGCTGAAGCATTGGCTATTCCAGACCTTTCTAATGATTATCTGCGGCCAGAGGGCGATGTTACTGGCCATTTGCTAACAGTGCTTGATCTGGATGAAACGCAGCGGGAGCAGATTGTCCAAGCCGCCGCCAATATGGTCAATGATTTGCGGCAATCTGCCGACAAATTGCATATCGTCGATGCCCTGTTGCAACAATATGGCCTGTCTACCGCAGAGGGCGTAACGCTGATGCGGCTAGCTGAATCGCTTATCCGCACCCCCGATTTCACAACATCACGGCTGCTGGTGCGGGATAAATTGGGGGAGAGTGATTGGGGCTTTCATGCGGGCAAAAGCGCTTATGGTCTGGTCAATCAGGCAACAAATGGCCTGCGACTATCGGCAGGCTGGATCAGTGCATCCGGCGGCGTTGACGCAAGCAACCTGCTCGCCAAATTGGGCGACCGCGTGCTGGAAGGCGCAGTGGAGCAGGCCATGGGCCTAATGGGTGAGCATTTTGTGCTGGGCACCAGCATCGCCAATGCGGTCAAACGCTCCAAAACCGATCGCGAAAATGGCAGCACCCATAGCTATGATATGCTGGGTGAGGCGGCCCTGACCGCGGATGATGCAGCGCGCTATTTTACCGCTTATCATGATGCGATCACTTATTTGGGGCAGCAGGATTATTCAAGCGATGCGGTTGATCGCCGCCCCGGCATTTCGGTTAAACTCTCTGCGCTCCATCCGCGCTATGAATATGCGCACCGTGATATATGCGTGCCTGCATTAACCGCGCAATTGCTGAAATTGGCCAAGGCTGCGCAGAATGCGGGCATTGCCATGACCATTGATGCCGAGGAAGCGGACAGGCTGGAAACCGAGATTTTAATTATCCGCAATTTGCTGCAAGCGCCTGAACTTAATGGCTGGGATGGTCTGGGCATAGTGGTGCAGGCCTATCAGCGGCGCGCCTTGCCCTTCATCCATTGGCTGGCGCAGAGCGCGCGCAGCGCCAATCGGCGCATTTCGGTGCGGCTGGTCAAAGGCGCCTATTGGGATAGCGAGATTAAAC
>CAZAHS010000227.1:0-3852 GCA_964484855.1 uncultured Sphingomonadaceae bacterium
TATTTCGCCACGCCAAATCTGATTGGGCAGATGGCACGACGCGCGATTTTGACCGTCCGTTAAATGAACGCGGGCGCGATGCCGCCGCATCAATGGGGCAATATGCACTAAAAAATGGGATGGCCTGCGATTATATCATCGCCTCTCCTGCCATTAGGGTAAGTGAAACGCTGGAAATTGCGCAGCAAGCCTATAGCAAGCCATGGGAAATCCATTGGGATAGAAAAATCTACCTCGCATCATCGGCAACCTTATTGGACCTTATCCACCAACAGGATGATAAGCATCAATCACTGTTAATGGCCGGTCATAATCCTGGCTTGGAAGATCTGATTTTGGAAACGGTACCATTGGGCAGCAATGCCCATCGTGACCGTGTTGAAGAGAAATTTCCTAGCGGGGCCTTGGCCATTTTGCATTTTGACTGCGACAAATGGAGCGATATTGCCCGTGGTCAGGGCGTGTTGCACAATCTTATATTCCCGCGCGAATTGCCTGATTTATAAGGCGTTCAGCAGCGCCCTGAATAACCTCTGGCCCTACGCCATTACTCGCAATTTATGCCAAAGCCTCTGCAAGCATTTTGCGAATGGCAAGCAATTCGCTCTGTACCGCAGCCATATCTGTATCGGCAGCAGCAGCATCACCCAATAATACTACATCTTGCGGCGTGCCATCGGTTTTGGCTTTGCTCTTTAGCAATTTTTTCGCACCTTTAATGGTATAGCCCTCTTTATTAAGCAGGCCATCTATTTTGCGCAGCAACGCAATGTCTTCAGTGCGGTAATAACGCCGGCCGCCAGAGCGCTTCATAGGTTTAAGCATAGGAAATTGCTCTTCCCAATAGCGCAAAATATGCGGCTTAAGGTCAAGTTCCAGTGATACTTCACCAATTGTGCGAACTGCATCGGCAGCTTTATTCATATCATATTCCCAAGTTCGTAATATTCAACCTAGGATTCTGGCAGAGAATTTAGTCGCCTGCAACTATGCGTTGCTTCATCATCTGGCTTGCGCGAAACGTCAAAACCCTGCGCGGCGTAATCGGAACTTCCACTCCGGTTTTTGGGTTGCGGCCAATACGCTCCCCTTTATCACGCAGTACAAATGTGCCGAAACCAGAAATTTTAACATTTTCACCATCAATTAGGGATTGGCAAAGATGCTCGATAATAGATTCCACCATCTGCGCAGATTCTGCACGTGACAGCCCGATTTGGCGGTTAATCATATCGGCCAGATCAGCTCTTGTCAGGGTACCTATTGAACGCATGTTTCTTCCCCTTAAAATATTGGCGATGGTTTAAAACCTAATGAGAATAAATGTGTAGATATCAATTTGGTTCCATAGAGGTGTAATAAATCCTCTTTTGGATGTTAGTACAGGTTAAAAACGTAACAAAATTGCGCCCCAGGTAAAGCCGCCGCCCATTGCTTCCATAATGATAGCATCACCGCGGCCGATACGGCCATCGCGCACTGCGGTATCCAGCGCCAGCGGAACAGAGGCCGCAGATGTATTGGCATGCTGATCCACGGTCACCACCAGCCGGTCCTGACTAAGGCCCAGTTTTTTGGCTGTGGCGCTCAATATTCGGGCATTTGCCTGATGCGGCACAATCCAACTAATATCAGATGCTTCTAACTGCGCTTCCTTTAGAACCTCGCCTATAACCGAGCTTAAATTGGTTACGGCGTGGCGAAATACTTCGCGCCCCTGCATCCGCAAATGTCCAACGCTCTGTGTTGTCGATGGCCCGCCATCAACATAAAGCAGATCATGCTGGCGGCCATCTGCGTGCAGGCTACAAGCCAATATACCTTGCGGTTTATCAGCATCTTCAACAGCCTTGCTTTCCAAGACAACTGCGCCTGCGCCGTCGCCAAATAACACACATGTTGTCCGGTCATTCCAATCCAGCAAGCGGCTAAATGTCTCTGCACCAATTACCAAAGCTGTCCGGCCCTGCCCGGCCTTCAACATCGCATCGGCGACTGTCATCGCATAGATGAATCCGGAACACACCGCAGCAACATCAAAGGCGATACCGCCATGCGTCCCCAACATTGCTTGTACTTTGGTTGCGGTAGCCGGAAATGTATTGTCTGGCGTTGCGGTTGCAACGATAATCAAATCAACATCAACAGCCTGTTTGCCCGCAGCCTCTAAAGCTGCCAGTGCAGCCTGATGTGCCAGAGTGGATGTAGTTTCATCATCACCAGCAATATAACGCTGCTTTATACCTGTCCGCTCTTGTATCCATTGGTCACTGGTATCAACTTTCGCGGCCAGCTCGTCATTGGTAACCCGTTTTTTGGGCAAGGCCGAGCCTGTACCAGTGATAACAGAGCGCATAAGTGTCACGCATCAGCTCCGGCAGAATTTGCACTGTCTGCGTTATCTTCAGCGACGCCTTTGTCTTTAGCGGCGTTTTTGGCTGTTTTGGTTGCTGTGCCAGTCGTTTCAATATCGTCGGTAATGCGCTGGGTCAGGTCATTTGCGACCAACCGCGCCGCGACAGCAGCCGCATTGGCCACGCCCTTATCATCCGCACTGCCATGGCTTTTGACAACGACACCATTAAGCCCCAAAAACACAGCCCCATTATGGTTATTCGGGTCAAGATGGTGACGCAGCAATTCCGTTGCTGGGCGCGAGATCAAAAATCCGAATTTTGAGCGTATCGAGCTGGCAAAACTGCGTTTCAAAATATCGGTTACAAAACGCGCTGCGCCTTCAACCGATTTCAGTGCGATATTGCCAGTAAAGCCATCAGATACGATGACATCAATTTCACCGCGGCAAATCTTATCCGCCTCTGTAAAGCCTTCAAAATTCATGGGCAGAGAGGCATTGCTGCTCAAAATCTGCGCCGCTTCGCGCAGATCATCCGTGCCCTTCATATCCTCTGTGCCAATATTCAATATCCGCACCTTGGGGGCATCATAATTATATAATATACGCGAATAGGCCGCGCCCATAACTGCAAATTGCACCAGATTGCGCGCGTTGCATTCTGTATTTGCACCCAGATCGAGCATGATAACATCATTATCTTGCAATGTTGGCAGCAATGCCGCGAGCGCGGGCCGATCAATACCCGGAATAGTCCGCAGCGCCAATTTGGAAATCGCCATCAGGGCGCCGGTATTGCCTGCACTTAATGCAGCCTGCGCATCGCCATTTTTAACAGCCTGAATAGCCATCCCCATGCTGGTGCCTTTTGATTGGCGCATAGCTTGGCTGGGGCGTTCTTCGCCGGAAATAACCTTAGTCGAATGCAAAATATCGCATGCACTGCGCAGATTTGGATGTTTATCAAGCGCTTTTTCAATTGCTGGCTCATCACCAACAAAAAGAAATCGAAAGTCACTATGCCGATGACGTGCCAAAGCTGCACCAGCCAGCATTACAGGGATACCATGATCCCCACCCATAGCATCAACGGCTATTATAGGCATGGCGATTCAATCTTGGACATCAACATCATCCTGTTGCTTTTTAATTGTGCAGGATGGGCCTAGCACCGATTAATCAGCAGGAGAAATAATTTCCCGACCATTATAATGGCCACAAGCAGTGCACATATGGTGCGGACGCTTTAATTCGCCGCAATTCGGGCATTCCTGAAAAGCTTCTGCTTTCAGTGCGTCGTGTGAACGGCGCATACCGCGCTTAGAAGGCGTTGTTTTTCTCTTGGGGACAGCCATGGTGTCACCTGTTCCAATCTGTTAAAATCGTAGATACCAAATCTTGCAAGCAACATCCTCAAAGCCTTATTACAAAAGGATTCGCACGGACATTGTTGCGCGTAAGGCGGCGGCTATAGCTGTTTTTTGCAATTGTGCAAG
>CAZAHS010000228.1:0-3842 GCA_964484855.1 uncultured Sphingomonadaceae bacterium
AGGATAAGGCTTTGCCAGTATAGCCAGGTCTGGCGATAACAGCAATCGGCATTTGTAGCGCTATTTCACGCCATTGCCGCCATTTGTGGAAATCCCTCAAATTGTCGGCGCCCATCATCCACACAAATTGATGCCGCGGGTAACGCCGCTTGATCGCTCGCAATGTGTTTACTGTATAGCGCGTGCCCAGCATTGTTTCGATAGCCGTGGCTTTGATAGGCGTACCGCGCGCCGCCGCTTTGGCAGAGGCCAAACGCGCAGCCAGCGGGGCCATATCATTCGCATCCGCCTTTAACGGATTGCCCGGAGACACCATCCACCATATCTGTGACAGGCCCATTGCCTTGCATGTAAACAGACTAATCGCTTTATGTCCGCCATGCGCTGGATTAAAAGATCCGCCCATTAAGCCGACATAATTGCGCCCGCCAATATGCCCCTTTTTAAGATGCTTATATTGTTTTTTTAATATCATATTTACACTGGTAAAAGCCAAAAAGCGCCCATGCAACTCTGCTATTTGTTAAGTTTATGCCCTGCACGATTCTTATACTGATTCGCCAATTTGATGCATGATTGGCCCTTTTTGTGACAAGAATTTGCAACTTACCGCATGACTCCATCGCTTCATCACGAGTCCGCCGCCTCGGATTCGTCAGCGCAATAAAGTGCTGCTAATGCGATAAAAAATTCGAGGTCGCAAAATCGTGAAATTAACACAAAATTTTAACAGCCTATATGTGCGCTTGGTGAACAGCTTCCCCGATCGCGAATTCTTTATGCGTTCCAATGGGCAAATTAAATTTTTAAAGGTTTCATCCAAATTTCAAATCACCGTCGTTCTGGGCCTGGCCGCTATCGCTTTAATATGGTTGGTCATCACTATTACACTGGCAATCAGTCAGGTTGCCGTCTCTATTGACCGTGTCGCGCTGGATGAAAAAAAAGCGCAAATCGCAACGTCTGAAGAGCGCATTGCCAAATATAAAGAGTCTATCACTGATGTTGCTACCGATTTGGAGCGGCGGCAAAACCAGATTGAAGATATTACTGGCCAATATTTCCCTAAAATCGGGGAAAAAGAAGCATTGCTAAAAGAAGCGGCACCTGAAGACGCCAAAGAGACTTTACAAAAAATCAGCGCGCAAATTCCTGAGGCGCGGTCCCTAGCCAATATTGAAGCGCGCCAGCTCGCATTTGTAACTGTGCTGGCGCGTGAAGCTGATAAACGGTCATCTGCCGCAGAAAATGCTATCCGCAAAATGGGCCTTAACCCTGCAACTATTGCACAGCAATTTGGTCCTGCACAGGGCGGCCCGTTCCTGCCGTTTTTGGGTGATAGCAAAACCGATATAGATGATGTTGATCCGCGCTTTGAAATTTTGGGCCGCAAATTGGCCCGTATGGACGCATTAGAGCGCGGCCTTGCTGGTATTCCTTCCGCAGAGCCAGCCGATATGAGCAATATTTCCAGCGGCTTTGGCTATCGCCGTGACCCGATTACAGGCGGCGGCGCTATGCATAGCGGTCTTGATTTTCGTGGGTCGCATCGCCAGCCAATTTACGCCGCTGCGCCGGGCACAGTTACATTTGCCGGTTGGAAATCAGGCTATGGCCGGACTGTAGAAATCGATCATGGTAATGGCTTGATGACACGCTATGCCCATTTGGCTGTGCTCAAGATACAGGAAGGCCAGTCTGTTATAGCTGGTGAAGATATAGCTGGTATGGGCAGCTCTGGCCGCTCAACCGGTACCCATTTGCATTTCGAGGTGCGGCTCAACAATCGCGCCATCAACCCCAAACCTTTTCTGGAAAAAAATCGCGATGTTCTCACGATCCAAGCCAACGTCAAACAACGTACCACCCCATCAAACAGCCCGTCCGACGGATAGCGGCAGCAAAAATTCAGGAAAATCTATGCGCAACGGTTCAGGCTCGACATTTTCTGTAATCGGTTCCGATGTTGTCATCACCGGCAATATTTCTGCTACTGTTGACTTGCATGTTGATGGCAAAATTGATGGCGATATTAGCTGCTCTTCATTGGTCCAAGGCCCTGATAGCGCAGTAAGCGGTGCCATTACCGCAGAAACAGCGCGGCTTGCCGGTAAGGTTGATGGCTCTATTGACGCGAAGGAACTGGTTATAGAGGCCAGCGCTCATATTTCTGGTGATATTGCCTATGAAACGCTGAGCATTGAACAAGGCGGCCATGTGGATGGTCAATTCCGCCACAAAAGCGCACAAATGGCCAGCAAAGCCGCTGCGGCTAAGCCTGTTATCGATACAAGTGAAACGCTGATATTGGAATCCTGATAAGCAGCTTCCTGCTAATTTTTACCGATTTGCCGCCTGTAGCTTAAAGCCTCGGCAATATGTACGCGCGTAACATTGGCGCAGCCAGCCAGATCGGCAATTGTTCTGGCCACTTTCAAAATGCGCATATAACTGCGCGCTGTCAGGCGCATCGATTCGGCAGCTTGCCCCAATAATTTTGTGCCGGCATCATCAGGCGTGCAATATTTCTCGGTTTGCTCTGCGCTCAATGCGGCGTTGGTGACGATATTATCACAGCCATAACGGGCCTGTTGAATATTGCGGGCATTGGCCACGCGCCCCAGCACAGCATCAGAATCCTCTGCATCGGACGGGCGGATCAAATCACTGGCCAGAACAGGCTCCACATCAACATGTAGGTCAATACGGTCAAGCAATGGGCCGGATATACGCGCCTGATAGTCGCTGGCACAGCGCGGCGCACGCGAACAGGCCTGTGCAGGGTCGCCCAAATAACCGCAGCGGCACGGGTTCATCGCTGCGATAAGCTGAACCCTTGCCGGAAAAGTAACATGCGCATTGGCGCGCGCTACGCTGACCTCTCCTGCCTCTAAAGGTTGGCGCAGCGAATCCAGAACATCACGCTTAAATTCGGGCAGTTCGTCGAGAAACAGCACGCCCAGATGCGCCAGGCTAACCTCTCCTGGCCGAACCTTTAAGCCGCCGCCCACCAATGCCGCCATGGACGCGCTGTGGTGCGGCGCTCTAAATGGCCGGTCGCGGCTGATTTTGCCGTCCTGCAAAACACCGGCAACGCTGGCCACCATGGAAACCTGTAGCGCTTCGGCGGAAGAAAGTGGCGGCAAAATGCCGGGCAAACATGATGCAAGCAAAGATTTACCAGCCCCTGGCGGACCAGACATAAGCAGATTATGACCGCCCGCCGCTGCAATTTCCAATGCGCGGCGCGCTGTTTCCTGCCCCTTAACCTGACGCAGATCAGGGCCTTGTTTGGCCGCTGCGATCACACCCGCTTTGGGCGGTAGCAGCCGGTTTTCCCCTTTGAAATGGTTGATTAGGGAAAGCAAATCAGGTGCCGCCAGCACCTCCAGCTCGCCCGCCCATGCCGCTTCACTGCCTTGTGCCGCCGGGCAGATCAGCCCGCAATCACACTCCGCCGCATGCATAGCCGCCAACAATACGCCAGGCGATGCCGCAAGACGCCCATCCAACGCCAATTCACCCACCGCGACATAGCCAGACAAAGCCTCACTATCGACCAGCCCCATTGCCGCCATTAGGCCCAGCGCAATCGGCAAATCATAATGTGACCCCTCTTTGGGCAAGTCGGCAGGTGATAAATTGACAGTGATTCGTTTGGGCGGCAATGCCAGCCCCAATGCCGCCAGCGCAGCGCGCACCCGTTCACGGCTTTCGGCAACAGCTTTATCAGGCAGCCCGACAACAATGAAAGCAGGCAGGCCAGCAGCGATTTGCACCTGCACCTCGACACTGCGTGCCTCTAGGCCCAAATAGGCCGTGGTCAGTACCGTTGAGACCAT
>CAZAHS010000229.1:0-3823 GCA_964484855.1 uncultured Sphingomonadaceae bacterium
ATGTTGAAAATCTCTACGCTTTTGACTGGGTACAGACAAAAAGCCCGGGCGGCGCGATCCAATGGGAGCCAGAGGACGCAGAGAATTTCAAAATTGTCCCTGATGCGCATGACCCCAATAAATTTGTTGCACCCGTAATGCAGACAACCGATCTGGCACTGCGCTATGACCCAGAATATGGCAAAGTGACCAAACGCTTCCTGGAAAATCAGGATTTGATGGATGAAGCCTTTGCCCGCGCTTGGTTCAAGCTAACGCACCGCGATTTGGGTCCAAAAGCCCGTTATGTTGGCGCAGAGGCACCTGCCGAAACGCTTGTCTGGCAAGATCCTGTGACTGGCACAACATCAAAAGGCCTTAACGATAGCGATATTGGCAGCCTGAAAACCGCCATTCGCGGCACGGGTTTGAGCAATGCCGAAATGGTGCGCGCAGCCTGGGCCTCAGCGGTCACCTTCCGCGATACCGATTATCGCGGCGGTGCCAATGGTGCGCGGCTGCGCCTGGCCCCGCAAAATGGTTGGGAAGTCAACAATCCTGACGAGCTGAGCAAGGTTATGGCCGCACTGGAAGGCGTACAATCGGGCTTTAACAAAGGCAGCAAGACCATCAGCATGGCCGATCTTATCGTGCTGGCCGGTGCGACCGCAATTGAAGACGCCGCCAAAGCCGCTGGCCATTCGGTTAGCGTGCCGTTTATGCCGGGCCGTGGTGACGCGAGCCAAGAGCAGACCGATGTCACCTCATTTGCCATGTTGCAGCCTGCCGCAGATGGCTTCCGCAACTATTATAGCGATCGTGCGCGTCTGGACCCGGCAGAAATGCTGATCGACCGCGCCGATATGCTGACGCTCACCGTGCCGGAAATGACCGCGCTTATTGGCGGCTTGCGCGCGCTGGATGCCAATGTTGGCGGCGCAAAGCATGGCGTGTTTACCGATCGTCCGGGTACGCTCAGCAATGACTTTTTCGTCAACCTGCTCGACATGTCCACCCAATGGGCGCCATCAGAGACGGATAAAGCCGTATTTGAAGGCAAAGACCGCGACACGGGCGCCATGAAATGGACCGCAACCGAGGTTGATCTGGTCTTCGGCTCAAACTCCGAACTGCGCGCCGTGGCCGAAACCTACGCCTTTGACGGCGCAGAAAAAGTCTTTGTAAATGACTTTGTAAAAGCATGGAACAAGGTCATGATGCTCGACCGCTTTGATGTGAAATAAACGGTTAAGCACAAGCAAACGACAAAAAAGCCCCCGTCACGACGCTAGTGACGGGGGCTTTTTTATACATTATATATTTGCTTTAGCAGCTTTGGCCGCTGTGTTGGTTCAAACTTTACCGGTCAACTCCGGCACGGCGTCGAACAAATCTGCAACCAGTCCCAAATCAGCGACTTGGAAGATTGGTGCGTCTTCATCTTTGTTGATCGCGATGATGGTTTTGCTGTCTTTCATGCCCGCCAGATGCTGGATCGCGCCGGAAATGCCGATGGCCATATAGACTTCTGGCGCGACGATTTTGCCGGTTTGGCCGACCTGATAATCATTTGGCACATAGCCTGCATCTACCGCTGCGCGGCTTGCGCCTATGCCTGCGCCCAATTTGTCGGCCAGCGGCGTGATAACCTCTTCAAATTTCTCTGAAGACCCCAGTGCGCGGCCGCCCGATACGATAATTTTGGCAGAGGTCAGCTCTGGGCGCTCGCTCTCGGCAATTTCTTCACTCACAAAAGCAGACAAGCCCGCATCGCCGGAAGCCGATACCGCATCAATGGAGGCGCTGCCGCCTTCACTGGCCGCTTTATCAAAGGCTGTGCCGCGCACCGTAATCACCAATTTGGCATCAGAGCTTTCCACCGTGGCAATCGCATTACCCGCATAGATAGGGCGGGTGAAGCTGTTGGCGCTTTCAACTGACAATATGTCAGAAATCTGCATAACATCCAGCAAGGCCGCAACACGCGGGGCGATATTTTTGCCGGTTGTGGTTGCAGGGGCCAGAAACGCATCATGGCTGCCCATTAATTCGGCCACCAAGGGCGCGATATTTTCCGCCAAGCCATTGGCATAAGCGGCATCATCCGCGACATACACGGTGGCAATACCAGCGATTTTTGCCGCATGTTCGGCCACTGCGCCGCAGCCGGAGCCTGCAACCAATGCATGGACCTCGCCCAATTTCGCAGCAGCAGTAACGACGGCCAATGTGGCGTCTTTTACGGTTGCATTATCATGTTCGACTAAAACTAATGTTTTCATCTCATTATCCTTTTAGGATTTATTTTCAATCCGCACGCCCCGAGCCTGAGCAAGGGCTGCTATTACGAAAATACAGGGCTTCGACAGGCTCAGCCCGAACGCTGTATTTTTGGCTGTGTGGCTTATACCACATCCATTTCTTTTAATTTGGCGACCAGTGCATCGACATCTTCCACCTTAATGCCGGCAGAACGTACAGGCGGCTCTGACACATTGAGCGTTTTGAGGCGCGGCGCGATATCGACACCATAATCTTCAGGAGATTTGGTATCCATCGGCTTCTTCTTGGCCTTCATAATGTTGGGCAGGGTCGCATAGCGCGGTTCATTCAAACGCAAATCAACGGTGATGATCGCGGGCAGATTGACCTTCACGGTTTGCAGACCGCCATCAATTTCGCGCGCCACAGTTGCGGCATCACCATCAATTTCAACGGTATTGGCAAAAGTTGCCTGACCCCAGCCGAGCAACGCCGCCAGCATCTGGCCGGTTTGGTTGCTGTCATCATCAATGGCTTGCTTGCCCAATATAACCACTTGCGGCGCTTCTTCTTCCACCACTTTGGCGAGCAATTTGGCAACCGCCAGCGGCTCCACAATCTCATCAGTTGAGATTAAAATTGCGCGATCGGCGCCCATGGCGAGCGCTGTGCGCAATGTTTCCTGAGCCTTTGCCGGGCCAATAGAAACAGCAACGACTTCTGTCGCCTTGCCCGCTTCGCGCTGTTGAATCGCCTCTTCAACGGCAATCTCGTCAAACGGGTTCATCGACATTTTCACATTGTCGAGATCAACGCCGGAGCCATCGGCCTTAACCCGCGGCTTCACATTATAATCTATAACCCGCTTTACGGGCACGAGGATTTTCATGGATTGTATCCTTCCTACTGCTTTTACTCTCAAACCGTTCGGGCTGAGCCTATCGAAACTCTGATTTTCTGTCTTTTCACCGTTCAGACTGAGCCTGTCGAAGCCCTGCCTTTCTGTTTTATATAGCATTGCCCTTCGACAAGCTCAGGGCGAACGGTGAGTGTGGAATATCAAATACAATTACCATATAGTTGACGTTGACGTGAACGTCAACTGACTATGGCTTTATATTCGATGCGCTTTTTGCGATTACAACATATTCACATTGGAGTTTGGGAAATTCGCCATTTTGCTTATTGAGAAAACGAGGAACTCTTTGGTTGCTATTCTTAGCGCGTAAATTGTCTATTTCATCAGACAAAACCCCTATCCGCGCCTCTTTGGTCGCAACGTCTATAACGAACATACCTACCCAGCCATCGGCACCTTTCTTAACGCTTTCCCGCGACACAAGACGCTGACCATAAATATAGTCATTAGTGCACTGCAAATAATGAATGTTTGCCGGTATCACTATTTCAGAGCTTCCATTTAATCGAATGCTGTAATTCATTTGCTTATCGCGATGCAGCCGGAAACCACCAACCAGCTCACGTACTTGAATCTGATTAACTTCATCTCCAATTTTATCAGGCACTTTACTGCCATCGCAAGCAGCTAGAAAGAAGCAAATAATTAAAGAATATAAAAGCC
>CAZAHS010000230.1:0-3817 GCA_964484855.1 uncultured Sphingomonadaceae bacterium
GTTTTGCCAATGGCAATATCGGCCCAGACGGCCAGTTTCTGGCCATTGGGTGATATGCTAAAACCAGCCAGATCAATGGCAAAATCGGTAACTTGCTGCGGCGTGCTGTTTGGCCCGTCCATGCGCCAAACCTGCTCGCTGCCGCTCTTATCGCTCATAAAATAGAGCGTGCCCGCATCATCAAAAGCAGGGCTATGTTCGCTGGCATCAGGCAAATCGGCGATTTTTTGCGGCGCGATTGACCCTTTCACATCGGCCAAGAATAGGCCCGTAGTCCGTTCATAGCTTTGCGGGTCCGTTTTCGTAACGCTGTAAATAATGGCCTGATTTTTTTTGTTATAAACAGGCGCGCCCACACGGTCTAATGTCGCAAGGTCTTGCGCAGTTAGCGGATCGGCCAAGGCGGTAGATGCGGATGATAGATATGCCGGTGCGCTAAGCACAAGCATTGCAGAGGCGAGCAATTTTGATGTTGTCATGCAATCAATAATAACAAATTGATGGCATCTGAAAAGTGTCAATTGCGCTAAATTGGCGATTAAGTGCAGGCTTTGGCCCTAGATTATTTTTCTTTGCGCGTAATGCGGCGAATTTCACCGGCCACCATTTGCTCAACCAAAGGCGGCAGATTCTCATCAAGCCAGTTTTTTAGCATGGGGCGCAGCATCTCGCGCACCAGACCCTCCAAAGAGGTTTCGCCGGAGCGCACAATTTGCGGCGCTTTACCAGGCATAGACAGAGCGGCAAGCGCCTCCAAAGAAGAGCGAACCGAATCGACGCCGTCCTCAGCAATTAGTGGATTAGCCGAATCATCATCAGCGTGGGACCGGCCTTCTTCACGGCTTTTATCGTCACGGGCTTGTTCAAATGCACCCAATTCCAAAATAGGGTCATCATCTGCCCTGGTTGGCGCGGTATAAGATGCGCCGGAATTGCGGGATTTAGATATGTTGCGGACGGCCTGATTGTCTGCCGCCATCACCTTTTTGATGGAGGCAAGAATGTCTTCAACGCTGGGTTCGTCATTATCCTGCGCCAATGGGCCTATCCTCAAACATTGCTGTTAACCATATGCATAACCCAGCCCATGCACGCTGGCAAGCGCGGTAATATTTGCCAAGCTGTGTGCAGGCACATTATATCAGCGATACCGCGCGGCAAAAGCTATTACGGGTTTTCAGTCTATTACGGGTTTTCAGGCGCAGGCGGCCCTATAAATGGCGCTGCGGTTTGCGGCAGCGTATCAACTGTGCGGGTTGCCTGCGGGGATGGGTTCGGCACGTCATGATAATCATTCAGCTTTTTGCGCACACGCTCATAATAATCACTCGGGTCATAGAGCACGCCGCCATCCAGCCCCAGATCACGCGCTTCCGCACGGCCCATTGCCGCCAGCAAGGTAAAGCCCGCAACATAGGCATTGCGCCGCGCGATAACGAGCTGCACCTGACTGTTCAGCAATTCCTGCTCAGCATTTAAAATATCAAGAATGGTCCGGTTGCCAACACTGTTTTCCGCGCGGACACCTTCCAGCGAAAGGGCATTGGCATCGACGGCCGTTTGCGAGGATTCGATAACCTGTAAAGAGGCTTTCCAGCTAGCAAAAGCCGCGCGGGTTTGCGCAATAATATTGCGCTCAACAGAAATTTGCTGCTCGGTGGCAACGCCATATCGTGCCTGTGCCTGACGGATTTGCGCGCCGGGGCGGCCACCCTGATAAACCGGCACATTTAGCGTTAGCCCAATTTGCGCATTGGCCTGTTCCTGAATGAAATCCACGCCGGGAATATTGCCGCCCAAAGTACCCAGAAAATTGGCATAAGCGCCTTGTGCGAAGGCGGACAATGTGGGTCTGCGGGTGCCGCGAGCGGCTTTCACGTCATAATCTGCGGCTTCTATACGCTCAGTTGCTGCGATTAAATCCGGGTTATTATCTATAGCCAGCGCAACGGCCATGCTGGGATTTTCTGGCAATCCGGGCAAGGGCGGCGGTGCGGCCAGATTGACGGGCGGGGCACCAACAATCTGGGTATAGACTTCTTTGCTGTTGATGAGATTGGATTCTGCCGTTTGCAAATCACTCATCGCAATGGCAAGGCGCGCCTGTGATTGCGCGACATCAGTGCGGGTGAGATCACCAATTTCAAAACGATCAGCGCTCGCCTGTAAATTGACATCCAACACACGCACCTGTGTCTTATTAAGGTCAACAATCGCAGTATCACGAATCACGTCCATATAGGCTGCAACGGTCTGACTAAAGACTGACGATTCGGTGCCGCGCAAATCTGCGCGGCCAGCGCCAACGCGTACTTTCGCGCCCTTAATCGCATTGCGAACGCTGCCGCCGGAATAAATGGGCACATTCAAACTGATATTGGACGTTAATTGCCGCGATGGCGCGGTAAAGGCGTTGGCGTTGATAATCACATTTTCTTGATAGGTGGCGTTAACCGATGAATTGGGGCGGCCATCGGCAAGCGCGATCGGCACAGCTTCATCCGTAACCCGTTGCTGGGCGCGCGCGCCGGTCAATGTCGGGTTGTTTTGGTAAACCGCCATCAGCGCCTCACGCAATGTCTGCTGATTCTTTGCGGTTTTTTGCACGGCGTCTGCATCTCGCTGAGGCAGACGCTCACCCTTAATTACAATCCGGTCCTGCTGGGCATAGGCTGCGGGTGAAGCAAGGGCGATGCTCAAGGCAAAACAAGACAGCCCCGCCAGATGATTCATGGCTTTTTTCTGTGATTTTGCACTCATAAATCCGGTTACTTCCCTTTTACCCAGCCAACAGAGTATATTGGTCCCTGCTAGTTGTTTTTAGCCGAAATGATATTCCGCCGCTTTCGCAAAAGCCGCCAAAGGTGCAACATCTGCATCCGCATAATTGTTAAGACCGATATCACCGCCAGCGCTTTTGCGCCCCTCCGCCAGCCGCATAACGCCATTATCAGACACGCCGCAAATGATGCGGCCATTATCGGCCAATTGCGCGGCAATTGCCGGCGGAATATGGTCAACCGCGCCGTCAATCAGTATCAATGAATAGGGCGCAGCGGCCTTATAGCCTGTCGTCAAATCAGCTTGAACCGCCGTTACCTTGCCATTGCCCTCTAAATTGCTCTGCAATGCGGCAAATAATGCGCCGTCATGCTCCAGCGCCGTTACAATATTGGCCAGCGGCGCAACCAAATGGGCCAGATAACCCGTTCCCGCGCCAATTATCAGCACATTATCCGTCTCTTTAATGGCTGCACGCTCCAGCATCAGCCCATGCGTGACCGGCGGATTAAGAACGCGATCTGCGGACAGTGATATGGCGCGGTCTATATAGGCAAAAGCCGCTTTATTTTCCGCAATGAATTTCTCGCGCGGCACCTTGTCCATAATGCGAATGATAGACGGGGTGTTGACATCGCTGGTCCGCAATTGGCTGTTCACCATGGCGCGGCGGGCATTGGCAAAATTGTTCATTGGCGCGCTATTATCTGCGGCTGGTTGTGCTGGGGCTAGATTGTCCGTCATATAAATTCTTTGTCTTCTCTCAACTTACGGCTCAAATGGCCATATCACTGTAAGCGCTTAAGCGATATCGTATAAAGCAACTAGTGCGCATTTGGTTTATAGCGCTATTTTGCCTGTGCGCACCCTATTGGCAAAGCAATGGCAAATTCTCCAGCCCCAATTACACCAATCGTCTTGACTTTCCGACAAAAGGCAGACATTGCCCGCGCCTTAGCGTCCACTATTTGTTTCGCACGAGAGGCTCGATGGCGGAGTGGTGACGCAGCGGATTGCAAATCCGTGCACGCCGGTT
>CAZAHS010000231.1:0-3785 GCA_964484855.1 uncultured Sphingomonadaceae bacterium
CCATTGAAACCGGGAAATATGATCCGTCTTTGCCACTTGCTTTCAAGATTGGACGCCTTTTTGAACAGCCAATTGAAGAAATTTTTGATGATGAACAGAAAGGATGAAGTGATGTCCAAAAATGATGCTTTGAGCGGCGAAGAAAAGTTAAAGCAACGTACGCGCTATTATATTTTTGTTGTCATTATGGCTTTGATAATTGGATTGATTGTTGGCTTTTCATTGGCTTTTTTCGACATGGGTGATGGCAATATTTTCACCGGCGCAGTTAATGAAATCATTTTGCCTCCTGCCATCAGCATTGCATTAGCAATCGGGTTTCTAATTGGCCTGGTCATATGGCCGATATACAGCTTTCGCACTGTTGATGAGCTTGAAGAACGCATTAATTTTATTGGTACAACAGCAGGCTTTTACGCAATGCTTGGCGCCTATCCCATATGGCAATGCTTGGCGGCAGGTGGTTTTGCCGAGCAACCCCAACCATTTGCAATTTTTCTCACCGGCTTTGGTGTAACTATGGTTACTTACATCGTGCTTAAATTCAAAAACCGTTAACACTGCTTATAATATTCTAATATCAAAGGAAAATAATTATGAAAAAGACATTATTCACTGCATCAATTTTAACGCTTAGCCTGGCTCTATCAGGCGTTGCTAAGGCAAATAGCAATACTGCGCCCGCACCCATTGCTGCGCAGGAAAGCGCTGCGCCATCTGCTGAAACGCCCACAATTGATGCCGACCCCGCGCTTTGGGTGGTCAAGGATGAGGACACGACCATTTATCTGTTCGGCACAGTTCATGTATTGAAGCCCGGCCTTAGCTGGTTTGATGAAGCGGTTAAGGACGCCTTTGATGCATCTGATGAGCTGGTTTTAGAGGTTATTCAGCCCAGTGATGCAGAGGCGCAAAAAACTGTATTCTCTCTTGCTATAGACCCTGCCAACCCATTGCGAAGCCGCCTGAATGAGGAGCAACTGGCGACTTATGATGGCGCGATGACCAAATTGGGATTGCCAACCAACGCTTTTGACCAGTTTGAGCCATGGTTTGCCTCTATAAATATGGGCATATTGCCCCTTATTAAAGCCGGTTATGACCCAACCAGCGGCGCAGAATCTGTTCTAACCAAGGCTGCAAAGGCATCGGGTAAAGAGATTAGTGCGCTCGAAGGATTTGAGGAGCAATTGGGCTTTTTCGATACACTGCCCATTGATAGCCAAATTACATTATTGCTGGGCAGCGCCGAGGGTATTGATGAGACGACACCCTTTGTAGACAAAATGGTTGAGCAATGGGGTGACGGTAATACCGAAAAGCTGGCTGCTTTATTAAACGAAGGATTTGGTGATCCCATTATATATGATAAATTGCTGACGCAGCGTAACGCCAATTGGGTTGAATGGATTGATGCGCGCCTTGATACACCGGGCACTGTGTTCATCGCCGTTGGCGCGGGCCATTTGGCCGGTGATGATAGTGTGCAAGAGCAATTGAAAACCAAAGATATTGCGGCAACCCGCATCGATTATTAATCTGTAATTTCAGATTATAATATAAAATATAAAAGGCCGGGCAGCATTGTTGTCCGGCCTTTTTGCTTGCCAAAACATATTCGCATCGACATCTCATAAATCCATGAAACGCCTATTCATCATATTCGCGATATTGCTCATTACTGGCTGCGCCAACCCTTCGCCGGTGACCGATAATTGGGCCGATATGCCGGAAAACCATGCGCCGGCGCTGTGGCAAATCAGCAAGGGAGATGAACACGCCTATTTGTTCGGTAGCATTCATGCTTTGCCCGAAGATATAAATTGGTTTGGCCCAGATGTGGCCAAGGCATTTAATGAAGCCGATATATTGGTGATGGAAATTGATGCGCGTAAAGAAGGGGCGGCCATTGGTAAAGCGCTGCAAAAGCTAGGCAAAACCAAAGGTCTGGGCCCTGTAAAACGCCGCATTGACCCGCAATTGCATGATGAGCTGCGCATCTTGCAAAAGGCATCAGGGCTAGATGACGGCGCATTTTCCAGCCGCGAAGACTGGGCGGCGGCTCTGACATTGGCAGGTGTTGCGACCAAAGATCTGGGCGTTAGCGGCAAATATGGCGTGGAAACGATACTGGGCAAAAAGGCGCGGGCCGCCAACAAACCGGTTATCGCTTTGGAAACGGCTGCAGAGCAATTTGGCTATTTTGACCGTTTGCCGGATGCCGCGCAAAAGGCAATGCTGGAAGCCGTAATTTCTGGCGCAGACAGCGCAAAACAATCCTATCGTGATTTATTGGCAAGCTGGCTAAATGGTGATGTGGCGTCACTGGCCATTGATGCGCAAAGCGGTCTTTTGGGCACTGATGCAGTGCGCCAATCACTGCTGGTTGCGCGTAACCGCAATTGGGAAAGCAAGATTATAACGATCATGCAATCCGGGAAAATCCCCTTTATCGCCGTTGGTGCGGCCCATCTGGCGGGTGATGATAGTGTGCAGCAAATGCTGAGCGATAGCGGCTATACCATTAGCAGAGTGCAATAGCGCTTTGGTCGCCCTACACGCCCATCACAACCCCAGCTTATAAAACATGCTTATAAGTCTATCTGCAAATTATTGGGTCCAGTCTTTCCTTGCCAAATGCGGCGCTTTGCCGTAACCGCGCCCAATCCCGATGCTTTGGTCACCCTGGAGGCGAAGCAGAGACGGGCAGTAAACACTATGTAATTGGAGACAGTATAATGAGCGATCAGCTTACCCTGTCGGCCGAACAGCGCGAAAAAGCAGGCAAGGGAGCCTCTCGTGCGCTGCGTCGTGAAGGCCGAGTACCCGCCGTAATTTATGGCAATAAAGAAGACCCTGTGACCATCCATGTTGAAGAGCGTGAGCTTAACAAATTGCTTGGCACTGGTATTTTCATGAACTCTCTCATCATGGTAGATATAGGCGGCAAAGCTGTGCGCACCCTGCCAAAAGATGTGGCTTTTCATCCGGTTACTGATCGTCCACTGCATGTCGATTTTCTGCGTTTGTCAAAAAATGCTACGGTTGACGTTTCTGTCCCTGTATTGTTCGTCAATGAAGAAGCCTCACCCGGCCTGAAGCGCGGCGGCGTTCTGAACGTTGTTCGCCATGAGCTGGAATTGGTCTGTGATGCAGCGCGTATTCCTGACGAAATCGAAATTGATGTTACCGGCCTTGATGTTGGCGACTCCATTCACATTTCTTCGGCAAAATTGCCAGAAGGCTGCGAATCGGCAATTACTGACCGCGATTTTACCATCGCGACAATTGTTGCGCCATCTGCTCTGAAACGCGCAGACGGTGAAGCGGCCGCTGGTGATGGTGAAGATGGCGAAGAAGCGGCAGAAGAAGGCGGCGAAGGCTAAGCCTGTTTTCTGCTGGCATATTGCCACTCTGTTCAAAAAGCCGCTAGAGCCTGGCTCTGGCGGCTTTTTATATGGTCCGTAAAAATGATGGAGAATGCGCGATGCAATTATGGGCAGGTCTGGGCAATCCTGGTGCAGAATATGCTATGCACCGCCATAATGTCGGTTTCATGGTGATAGACGCCATTGCAGAAATACATGGCTTTGCCGCAACCAAGCAGAAATTTCGCAGTTGGGCCATTGAGGGCCGCTTGGGCAGTGAGAAATTGCTCCTGCTAAAACCCGCAACCTTTATGAACCGTTCGGGTGAAGCAATTGGTGAAGCCATGCGCTTTTATAAGCTGGAGCCGCAGGATGTGACCGTTTTTCATGACGAGCTGGACCTTGCGCCCTTTAAGG
>CAZAHS010000232.1:0-3756 GCA_964484855.1 uncultured Sphingomonadaceae bacterium
GCCATGCCGGTGCGATTGTATCGGGCGGCAAAGGCGGCGCGGATGACAAGATTGCTGCGATGGAAGATGCCGGCATTTCTGTATCGCCTAGCCCGTCCGCTCTGGGCACCACGCTGGACGCTTTGTTAAAAGAAACAGTGTAAACCAATACCCTCCTGCCCCGTATAGGAGGGAAAGGATAAAAACATGACCGATTTTTCTGCCACTGGTCCAATGGATGATGAAATTGAGCAAGGGCCAAGCTGGTCGCGCAGCAATTGGCCGCTCGATATTGATGATGATCTGACCACAGCGCTTGACCCGACCCGTATGGAAGTTGCGGTTAAAGCATCTGCCAAAAAGGCGGGTGACAATATTGCATCTGCTGACCTTGCGCATGAGGTAGAAAAATCCATCCGCGCTATGATGCTTATCCGTACCTATAGGGTGCGCGGACATTTGGGCGCGAACCTTGATCCTTTGGGGCTTTCACAGCTTGAATTGCCAGCCGATCTGACGCCGGAATATCACGGCTTTAAGGCCGATGAGCTAGATAAGCCTGTCTATCTGGACGGGGTTATGGGTTTCCAAAAGGCCACTATAAACCAGCTTATCGCTACATTGCGGGCCAATTATTGCGGCAATGTTGGTCTGGAATATATGCACATTGCCGATATTGAAGAGCGCCGCTTCTTCCAAGAGCGTATGGAGGGCACAGATAAGGGCATTGAATTCAGCCATGAGGGCAAGAAAGCCATTTTGTCCAAAGTCATTGAGGCTGAGCAATTTGAGAATTTCTTGGGCAAAAAATATGTCGGCACCAAACGTTTCGGCCTTGATGGCGGGGAGTCTATGGTCCCTGCGCTGGAAGCGGTCATAAAATATGGCGGCCAATATGGCGTGCGTGAAATTGTCTATGGCATGCCGCATCGCGGCCGCTTGAACGTGCTCGCCAATGTGCTGGCCAAGCCTTATGAAGTGATCTTTCACGAATTTTCTGGCGGCAGCTCCAACCCCGATGATGTTGGCGGCTCTGGTGATGTGAAATACCATCTGGGCACATCAACCGACCGCGAATTTGACGGTATTTCGGTGCATATGTCGCTGGTCCCCAATCCTTCCCATTTAGAAGCGGTCAACCCTGTTGTGCTGGGCAAAGTGCGCGCTCAGCAAGTGGCGCGTGACGATTTGGCCGATCATGATGAAGTACTGCCCGTGTTGCTGCACGGTGATGCCGCCTTTGCAGGACAAGGCATTGTGTGGGAGTGTTTGGGCTTTTCCGGCATTCGCGGCTATAATACTGGCGGCTGTATTCACTTCATTGTGAACAACCAGATCGGTTTTACCACCAGCCCGCAATATGCGCGCTCATCCCCCTATCCATCAGATGTAGCCAAGGGTGTGCAGGCGCCAATTTTGCATGTAAATGGCGATGACCCCGAAGCGGTAACTTTTGCCTGCAAAATCGCCATTGATTTCCGCCAGAAATTCCACCGCGATATTGTTATCGACATGTGGTGCTATCGCCGCTTTGGCCATAATGAAGGTGATGAGCCGAGCTTCACCCAGCCGGTTATGTATAAAGAAATCCGCCAGCACCCGAAGGTTAGCAAATTATATGGTGACCGTTTGATAGGACAGGGCGTTATCAACCAGCAATGGATGGATGACACGGCGCAGGCCAAGACGGACGAAATGGAAGAGCAATTCCAGTCGGCAAAAAATTATGAGCCTAATCAGGCAGACTGGTTTGCTGGCCGCTGGTCCGGCTTGCATAAGCCTGCTGATCCAGAAAGCGCACGGCGCAATGTGCCAACCGGCATTGATCGTAAATTATTTGGCCGTTTGGGCGATACACTGACCAATGTGCCGGATGATATTAGCATCCACAAAACATTGACCCGCATATTAAAAGCCAAGCGCAGCATGTTTAACAATGGCGCGGGCTTTGATTGGGCTACGGGTGAGGCTTTGGCCTTTGGCTCATTGCAATTGGAAGGCTATAATATCCGCCTGTCGGGCCAGGATAGCGGACGCGGCACCTTCAGCCAGCGCCATGCCGTTTGGGTCGATCAAGAAAATGCGAGCCGTTATATACCATTGACCACTTTGCCGCATGGCGAGTTTGAAGTGCTGGACAGTCCTTTGTCTGAATATGGCGTGCTGGGTTTTGAATATGGCTATGCCATGGCCGACCCCAAATCTCTGGTATTATGGGAAGCGCAATTTGGCGATTTTGCCAATGGCGCACAGATTATGATCGACCAGTTTATTGCATCGGGTGAAGCCAAATGGCTGCGCGCCAATGGCCTCGTCATGCTGCTGCCCCATGGTTATGAAGGGCAAGGGCCGGAGCATAGCTCGGCGCGGCTTGAGCGGTTCCTTCAGCTTTGCGCGGATGACAATATTCAAGTGTGCAACATCACCACACCGGCCAATTATTTTCATGTATTGCGCCGCCAAATGCACCGCTCTTTCCGCAAGCCTTTGGTGATAATGACACCAAAATCATTGCTGCGGCACAAAATGGCGGTGTCAGAAACCGAAGAATTTACCGGCGAAAGCCACTTCATGCGCATCAAATCAGATACTAATGCGCCGGCCGATAAAGACATTAAACGCTTGGTGCTTTGCTCTGGCAAAGTGGCCTATGACCTGATTGAAGCGCGTGATGCCGCTGGTGACAAAAACACCAGCATTGTGCGTATTGAACAGCTCTACCCCTTCCCTGGCGAGCCTTTGGTTATCCGCCTGAAACGCATGACCAATTTGCAAGAGGTGGTGTGGGCGCAGGAAGAGCCGAAAAATAATGGCAGCTGGTCCTTTGTCGAACCTTTTATTGAGGAGTGCCTGCAAAAAGCTGATGTCGGTCCGCTGCGTCCACATTATGCTGGACGCGCCGCATCTGCCTCCCCTGCCACTGGCCTTGCAAGACGCCATGCCGCTGAACAGGCCGCATTGATTGCCGATGCGCTGGGTCATGAGAATAACACCTAATTACGCCGCCAGAGAAAAGCGAAGCTGAACGGAAAGGCTGAAATATTATGAGTATCGACGTATTGGTCCCGACATTGGGGGAATCCATCACAGAAGCCACGGTTGGCGAATGGTTGAAACAGCCCGGCGATGCCGTAGCTGCTGACGAGCCTATTGCCAGCCTAGAAACCGATAAGGTGAGCATTGAGGTTAATGCGCCATCTGCCGGTGTCATGGGCGAGCATAAGGTTGCCGAGGGTGATACGGTTGAAGTGGGCGCGTTGATCGCCACCATAAGCACCGATGGCAAAGCCGCCCCCAAAGCAGAAGCAAAAACGGCATCTGAACCGGAAACAGCAAAAGCGGCGCCCGCCGCTGCAACTGGCGAAGCACCAAGCGGCGATGTGCCAACACTCTCCCCATCGGTGCGCCGTCTGGTGCTGGAGCATGGGGTGGATCCCACCAAGATTAAAGGCACAGGCCGCGATGGCCGCCTGACCAAAGAGGATGTGCTGGCCGCTGCCAATAGCAAGGATGATCCGGCACCAGCGGCGGCTCCCGCACCAAGCGCAAACGCCTCTGCACCCGCCCCAACAGGCGGCGCGGCAACACGCGCAACCGAACGTGTGCGCATGACACGCATCCGTCAGACCATCGCCAAACGTCTGAAATCAGCGCAAGACAATGCGGCATTGCTCACCACATTTAATGATGTGGATATGACCGCGGTAATGGAAACCCGCGCCAAATATAAAGACCTGTTTGAGAAAAAACATGGCGTGCGTCTGGGCTTTATGGGCT
>CAZAHS010000233.1:0-3756 GCA_964484855.1 uncultured Sphingomonadaceae bacterium
GCGTCGAGCAGGGCGCTGAAATATCCCCATTTTATGATCCGATGATTGCCAAAGTCGTGGCTTATGGTGCCGACCGCGAAGAAACTATTAGGAGCCTGTCAGGCACATTGGGGGATTTGGAAATATGGCCGGTTAAAACCAACGCGGCGTTTCTGTTAAGAGCGGCCACACACTCCGATTTTCAGAACGCCATATTGGACACTGGTTTTATTGAGCGTAATTTTGATACGCTTGTGCCAAAATCTGGTGTGAGCACGCTGGTTTGGGATGCGGCTGCGCGCTTTATGCTGGCCGCTCAGTCACAGGGTTATGACCATCTGCCCATCGGCCTGCGTATTAATGCCGCGCCAGCAAGCCGCGTGACACTAAGCCATGAAGGTGAAACGCGCACTGTTGATATTGTTGGCGATATGAGCGGCGGTGATATTGGCCATAGCGCCGATATGATTGCGGGCAAGATTGTGATCTTTTCGCAAGGTCAGGCCACCGCCTTTGACCATGAAGTGCGCGGCTATGGCGCAGGAGCGGCATCCGACGGCACAATCCTCTCCCCCATGCCGGGCAAGATTATCGCGGTGGCGGTGGCTGAGGGCGATAGCGTAGCCAAGGGTGATAAGCTGGTGACGTTGGAGGCGATGAAAATGGAGCATACGCTCACCGCGCCATTTGACGGGGTTGTGCAAAGCCTATCCGCCAGCGTGGGCGCGCAAGTGGTGGATGGCGCGGTGCTGGCCGAAATCACGGCGCATGATGCGTGACGGGGATGTTGTTAATCTGTTTTGATAACTGTCGTCATTGAACCATAACTGTCAAACTGACCCAGTCACCGTCATGCTGACCCAGTCACCGTCATGCTGACCCAGTCACTGTCATCCTGAAACAAGTTCAGGATGACGAATATCTTGGGTGTGCGAAATAGGTTCAGGATAACGACTGTTTATAGTTATCGAGAAACGAGTTCAGAATGCGACATTCTCACAAATATGGAAAAGTACATTCAGGACGATTATAAACAATATCATTCACGCCAAACACCAACTGTTATCCTTACCCAGTCACTGTCATCCTGAACTTGTTTCAGGACAACTATAAGGCAGGCACTGTGTTGCAATTTATCCTGAAACGAGTTCAGGATGACGAATGCGTTTAGGGTGTTAGATATTTTGATAATGACGCTCTCTAGATAGGAATTAAGGAGGCATAAGCCAGAGAGATGATAACCCTTATCCTCAATCACCCTGTTTATGCGCCGTTATTTGCCGCGATATTGGGCGCAATCTTGGGCAGCTTTATCGCCGCGCTGGTCGCGCGCTGGCCGGTGCATCGCCGCATTAGCGAAGGGCGCTCGCGCTGTGATGCATGTGGAGGCGTGCTGCGCTGGTATGAGCTGGTGCCGGTTATTTCTTACTTGCTTCAGCAAGGGCGCTGCCGCCGCTGTGATGATGTTATTGATAGCGACACGATTGCGATTGAGATTGCTGCTGCACTGATTGGCGCGGTGCCTTTTCTCTATTTTCTGGGGCCAGAAATCGGCTCTGCAATGGGCGCATCTTCCGCCGATGATCCGCTGTCACCTGGGGCCATTGCGGCTATCAAGCTGGCGCTCTTTGGCTGGCTGTTGCTGCCGCTGGCTTGGCTGGATTTTCGCCATTATTGGCTGCCTAATGCGCTTGTTTTGGCGCTAGCCCTCGGCGCGGTCATGCTGATTATTGGCCTGCAATGGCATTTGGGTTCACTTGATTTTCTGCAAACGGGCCGCGCCATCACGCAATATCATTTGCTGTCAGGCGCTATTGGCTTTGCGACATTGTGGCTGGTTAGCAAGGCATATCTATATCTGCGCGGGCGCGAAGGGTTGGGCGGGGGTGACCCCAAATTGTTCGGCGCAATCGGCATGTGGACAGGGTGGGAAGCGCTGCCCTTTATTTTGCTGTTTGCAGCCGCTTTGGGGTTAATCTTGGCGCTGGTCGCCATGGTGGGCGGGCGCGATATTACCGGCACTACGCGCTTTCCCTTTGGTACATTGCTGGCGCTCTCGGCATGGCCGCTCTATTTTTACCAGATACAGGGCGGCGTTTATTAAAGCAGTATTTGGGATTATTTTTAACCGGCTGATTAAAAATTTGCTTATCTGACAGCTTGCATTATTCTGTGCGCAAAACCGGATATTTAGGAGAGACGCCATGGCCACCGCTATTAAGAAAGACGACCCTGCTGCTGCTATGCTGGCGGCATTGGAAAAACAGCGCGCTGACTTTCACAAGGCGATGCCCGAAACGCTGGCCGTGCGTAAAGACCGGATTGACCGCGCCATCGCGCTGCTGGTTGATAATGCCGATGCTTTTGCCAAGGCGGTGAGCGAGGATTTTGGCCATCGCAGTGAAGAACAGACGCTGATGACTGATATTGTGCCCAGTATTTCTGCGCTGAAACATGCCAAAAAGCATCTGGCCTATTGGGCGCGCGGCGATAAGCGCAAGCCGACTTTTCCGCTCGGCCTATTGGGGGCAAAAGCTGAGGTTTCTTATCAGCCAAAGGGCGTTGTGGGCGTAATCGCGCCATGGAACTTCCCCGTCGGCATGGTAATGGTGCCGATGGCCGGCATATTGGCAGCGGGTAACCGCGCGATGGTGAAGCCATCGGAATTTACCGAGCGGGTTTCTGCGCTGTTTGAAGAGCTGGTCCCCAAATATTTTGCCGATACAGAAATGGCCGTTTTCACTGGCGGCACAGAGGCTGGTGTCGCGTTTTCATCGCTGCCGTTCGACCATATGATCTTCACCGGCGCAACCAGTGTTGGCAAGCATATTATGCGTGCGGCGGCGGATAATCTGGTGCCGGTCACGCTGGAGCTGGGCGGCAAATCCCCCACCATTATCGGGCGCAGCGCGGACAAGAAAAAGGCTGCCGATCGCATCGCCTTGGGCAAGATGATGAATGCCGGGCAAATATGTTTGGCGCCCGATTATCTCTATGTTGCCAAAGAGCAAGAGAATGAGATGATTGGCGAAATCACCGGCTCAGTCAGCGCCATGTACCCCACTTTGCTGGACAATGATGATTATACCTCTGTGGTCAATGGCCGCAATCATGCGCGGCTGCAAAGCTATTTGGATGATGCGCGGGAAAAGGGCGCGGAACTGATTGAAGTAAACCCCGGCGCAGAGGATTTTTCCGCCACCAATGGCCATAAAATGCCGCTGACCATAGTGCGCAATGTCAATGATGATATGAAGGTGATGCAGGAGGAGATTTTCGGCCCCATATTGCCGATTATGACCTATAATGGGGTGGAAGAAGCGATTGATTATATCAACGATCATGACCGTCCGCTCGGCCTATATTATTTCGGCAATGATAAGGGCGAGGAAGAGCGCGTTTTGGGCCAGACCATATCGGGCGGCACCACGGTGAATGATGTGATTTTCCACAATGCGATGGAAGATCTGCCCTTTGGCGGCATTGGTCCATCGGGCATGGGACATTATCACGGAGTGGATGGCTTTCGTGAATTTAGCCATCAACGCGCTGTCTATCATCAGGCGAAAATGGATGTCGCCGGTCTGGCCGGTTTTAAGCCGCCATATGGCGACAAAACATGGGCCACAATCAAACGCGAATTAAAGAAATAAACGCGATCAGGCAAAAAGGCCCATTGCAAGGCAGCGCCGCATTCGCTATCGGCTATTTTCGCTGATAAAGACTAGATGCTAGCTATCAGCATGGTGCCAGTGCCCCTGTGGTGGAATTGGTAGA
>CAZAHS010000234.1:0-3754 GCA_964484855.1 uncultured Sphingomonadaceae bacterium
GAGAAATGAACATTAAAGGTTAATTTTGCGTTAAGCCGCATAAATCCACGAGTCGTAGCGGCAAGTTTTTACATCCTCAATGGCTGTAAGTGACTCTTTTCTGCGGGTTTCAACAGTTTCACCTTGGCGGCAATCCCTTAACTTTTTGTTGCTCGCAAATTTACTTTTTGTGGCTTCTGCCGGTGTAAATCAGTAAATATTGCGTCTATCGGCCTGTATTTCCTTAATCACAGACCTATAAAATTTCCAAACATGGTTTTGTATAATCCGTTATGCCCCGCTATGCGCAGCGCCGCACGCCGTAATAATGGCATCCATGACCACACGTACCCTAGGCATATTACGCATATCATGATGCACGCCCATATATATGGGCTGGCTAACCGGCTTTATATTGGCCCCAACCCGCATAAGGTTTGGCATTTTACGTTCCATAATATGTGGCAAACAGGCCAAGCCCATGCCCAAAGCGGCTGCCTCAGCCTGCAACATCCGGTCATTGCTGCGTAATACACAATGCGGCGATGCGAAATGCTGATAGAACCATTTAACCTGCGGCAGATGCTCCTGATCATCCAACACGCTGATGAGCGGGCTATCCTGCTGCCAGTCATCAATATGCGGCTTTGCAAGATGATGTGATGGGGCGGCATAAATATGGTGCTGAACAGTGCCAACTTTACGAGCGACCAGATTATTGCCCTCAAAGGGCACCAAACGTAGCGCAATATCCGCCTCTCGCCGCGTCAGGCTTAATGCGCGCGTTGCGGGCACCAGTTCAATCACCAATTCAGGATTCGCCTGCTGCAACGTCTGTATAGCAGGCAGAACCAGATAATGGGCCAGCACTTCCACCGTTGTTACCCGCACCACACCAGCCAGCCGCTGGTCATATCCGTTGATTGTCCGCTCCACCGCCAGCATGGCATCCTGCATCATACGCGCATGATCCAGAACAGCCTCACCCAAAGCTGTCAGCACAAAACCGCGCGGCACAGCCTCTAACAATCGCGCACCCGCTTTCGCCTCCATCGCTTTTAACCGGCGCCCCAGCGTTGGCTGTGTCAGGCCAAGTCTGCGCGCAGCAGCCGATAGACTGCCCGTTTCGGCAATAGCCAGAAAACTTTGCAGATCATTCCAGTCAAGTGTGTCCATGAAATGCATATATAGCATGCCATGCATTTTTGCATAGATAATATAGAAAATTAGCCAATTCCATGCACTCGTATAAAGCCCTATTTCATTATGTGAAGGCATCGAACAGCCAATCCGGCCCATAAAGCTGGCAATTGCCGAAATGATGACCACATGAAAGGAAGACCAATATGCTAGACAAACGCGAATTTTCATCCTTGGGCCATGCAGATCATGGCTGGCTCAATGCCCGGCATCATTTCAGTTTCGCACAATATCATGATCCTCAGCGCATGGGCTGGGGCAATATCCGTGTCTGGAATGATGACCAGATTGCGCCAAAAAGCGGTTTCCCCACCCATCCGCATCGCGATATGGAAATCATCACCTTTGTTCGCAAAGGCGCGATCACCCATAAGGACTCAATAGGCAATAAAGGCCGTACAGAGGCTGGCGATGTGCAAGTGATGAGTGCAGGCACCGGCATCCGTCATAGCGAATATAATCTGGAGGATGAGGAAACGCAGATTTTCCAGATCTGGATCATACCGCGTGAAAATGGCGGCGCACCGCGCTGGGATGCCAAAAGCTTTCCTAAAGGCGAACGCGCCAACAGCTTGGAAGTGTTAGCGAGCGGCGATGCGCAGGATATTGCATCTGGCGCTTTAGAGATACGTGCCGATGGCCGAATATTGGGGGCAACACTGAATGCCGGAAAATCGCTAAATTATACTCTGCCCGAAACACATAAAGCCTATCTGGTGGTGTCACGCGGCAAAGTAATAATCGACGGCACCGTGCTGCAAGAGCGTGATGGCATGGCAATAGACCAGGCCAATATGCTGGACATTATTGCCGAACAAGACGCCGAAATTGTGATTGCTGAGACAAGCGATAGCATCGCCAACTAATATTCATCCCCGTATAAACTTACAGGAAATTATCATGACCATATTACATATTGACGCCAGCGCCCGCAAAGACGGATCATCAACCCGCAAGATGAGCGCGGCCATTGTCGAAAAACTGGGCGGCGGCGATGTTACTTATCGCGATGTTGCCAATGGCCTGCCTTTCGTTACCGAGGCCTGGGTTGGCGCAAACTTTACAGATAAAAGCGAACGCAGCGATGAACAAAAGGCGATATTGGCGCAGTCAGATGCATTGATAGCCGAATTGGAAAGTGCCGATACCATTGTCATAGGCGTACCAATTTATAATTTTGGCATTCCCGCTGCCCTAAAAGCATGGATTGATATGGTTGCCCGCGCCCGCAAGACTTTTAAATATACCGAAAACGGTCCGGTCGGATTATTGGAGGATAAGAAAGTCTATCTGGCCATGGCATCGGGCGGAACGCAAATTGGCAGCGATATTGATTTCGCATCCACCTATATGCAGCATGTTCTGGGCTTTATGGGGCTAAATAATGTAACAATAATTGCCGCAGACAAACAAATGGCGCGCGGCATAAATGCTATAGAAGCTGCTATGGAAGATATTGCAACAATATAGATTTATAGCGCTATGTCATCACCCTTAGATTTGATGTAAAAGCTACAATAGGCAATAACGTCATTACGCATTAATATCAATATATGACAACATAAATAACGAATGATATCTTAGGCCCTCCGATTCAAGGAGATCGCTATGCGTAATCTGTTGAGTGTATTTATATTTGGGCTTGTAATGCTTTCTAGTCCCGCCAGTGCCAAATGGCATCAGGCAAGCAGCGAGCATTTTTTAATTTACGCAAATCAGTCAGAAAAAGATATTCGCGAATTTGCCGAAAATTTGGAAAAATATCATGCTGCGATGGATTTAACCAATACCCAGCTTTTTGGCAGGCCACCATTTCCGACGATATCGCCATCAAACAGAGTTACTATTTTCGTCGTTGATAAGGAACGCGACATAAAAAAATTAGCTGGTAAGACATCAAGAAGTGTCGCAGGGTTTTACCGTTCGCGTGCTGGCGCGTCAGTCGCTTTTGTGCCCAGAGTTGAGGATAGGCGCGGTTCGAGTACATCATTTAGCCAAATCGTCTTGCTCCATGAATATGCGCATCATTTCCAGCTTAGCAACACTGTCGGCGCCCTGCCGACATGGTATACAGAAGGCTATGCAGAATATTTTGCTTCTGCTGCATTTGATAAAGATGGCGCTGTCTGGGTTGGTCGTCCTGCCCAGCACAGAGCGGCCGAATTGCTGCGTTTACGAAAACTGCCGCTGGAATATCTGTTCAATGCTAAAGCATACAAAGAATATAGGGGCGATTCCAAACGTTTTGACTCTTTCTATGGCCGCAGCTGGGCATTATTCCATTATCTTGCAGTGGCGCGTTTATATAACATCAATAGCGAGCGGTCAGATGATATCGCCCTTTACCTCAATGCACTGGCAAAAGGCGAAGACCCTCTAGCATCTGCACAGAACGCATTTGGTGATTTTGAACAGCTTGATAAAGAGTTAACTCAATATATTAACACGCCTTTGACAGCAACGCGTTTCCCACCTGATTGGATAAAATATGGCGCTGTGAACGTCAGCCCCCTTAGCGAAGGCGCTGGCGAAATAATGCCATTATATCAGATATCGCGAAATGGTGTATCAAGAG
>CAZAHS010000235.1:0-3727 GCA_964484855.1 uncultured Sphingomonadaceae bacterium
CGGTCAAAATCGCGCGTCGTGCCATCTGCCCAATCAGATTTGGCGTGGCGAAATAGGGCCAGCTTCTTCATATGCGGATATTGTCCTCATCCAAATCGGGGTGCAATGCGGGCCGTGAATCAAACGGCTCTAACCCCGCGAGCTTGGCATTATATTGGACCGATTGCAGGCATTCGGCAAGAGTGACACGGCGGATATTTGTACCATCGGGAAAAGCAGAGAGCAGCCGCGAGGGAAAAGCGGAGGAGAGCACGACAAATTGGCCGCGATCATTTTTGCCGCGTATCAAACGGCCAAAAGCCTGGGCCAGCCGCCCGCGTATCAATGTGTCATCATAGGCTTTACCGCCTTGTGGATGCGCCAGTCGCCGCGCCTTGTGCAATATATTGGGTTTTGACCATGGCACGCCCTCCATCACCACCAGCCGCAGCGAATGGCCCGGTACGTCCACACCGTCACGTAGCGCATCGGTGCCGAGCAAGCTGGAGCGCGGATCATCGCGGAAAATATCCACCAATGTGCCGGTGTCGATAGGATCAACATGCTGCGCATAAAGCGGCAGGCCATGTTCGGCCAAACGGTCGGCAATTCGCCCATGCACAGCGCGCAGCCGCTTAATCGCGGTGAACAGCCCCAATGCACCGCCGCCCGATGCCTCAATCAGGCCTGCATAGGCCGATGCCAGCCCCGAAATATCGCCTTTTTTTATATCGGTGACGATCAATATTTCGGCCTGTGCGGCATAATCAAACGGGCTGGTGACAGAGAATGTTGCGGGTGATTTATCCAGATGCACGGCGCCGCTGCGCGCAATCGCGCTGTCCCAATCATCACCTGATTTTAGCGTGGCAGAGGTGGAGATAACGCCGTGCGCGGGTTTTAGCACAATTTCGGCAAAAGGCTTCATCGGGTCGATCCAGCGGCGGTAAAAACCAATGTCATATTCGCGCCCCTCAAAGCGCTCCACGCCCAGCCAGCTTACAAATTCGGGCGATGGCGGCCCGCCAATAGCTGCCACCATGCTCAGCCATGCGCCCAGCGTATCCATGCGCCATTGCAGCGAATTGAGCGCACCTTCTGCGCGGGCGCGGGCCTGTGCGTCCATCCAATCCGGCCCTTCGACCAGCAGCG
Source organism: uncultured Sphingomonadaceae bacterium (assembly GCA_964484855.1). GTDB lineage: Bacteria > Pseudomonadota > Alphaproteobacteria > Sphingomonadales > Sphingomonadaceae > Alterisphingorhabdus. The sequence continues at coordinate 1,132 of CAZAHS010000235.1, forward strand.
CCTCCAGCCTTTTGCCCAATTGGATAAGCGGCTTTAGCAAAGCATCCAGCGCAGTGGCCGTGCTGGCCGCGGCCTCGATAAAATCGCCGGGCAATTCGGCCAGCTCTGTTTCCAGACTATAGCCGGCATCAAAGCCATTATTGCTGTTTTCATCTCGCGCATAAACAAGCCCGCGTATGGCGGCAAAAAACTGCTCCATCGGCCCGTGCGGCGCGGCTTCCTGCAATCTTTGCAGCCAGCCATCACTGACCAATGCATTGGCCGCCGCGCGCGCCGCCTCAATGGCGCGGCCACCCTCTTCATCATAAGAGGCCAGATCAGATAGCCGCGCGGCAAGTCCGCGCCTGCGCCCTTTTGATGATTGCTCTGGTCCAATGACCCAGCGGCGAATTTCTATCGCTTCCTGGCCCGTTAAGTTAGCGGCAAACATGGAATCGGCGGCATCAAATAAATGATGGCCTTCGTCAAAAATGATGCGGCCCGTGCGCGATTGTTCTTCACGGCCCCGCGCGGCATTGACCATCACCAACGCATGATTGGCGATAACAATATCGGCATGTTGGCTGGCGCGCACCGATTTTTCGATAAAGCATTTGCGGTAATGCGGACAGCCAGCATAAATACACTCGCCGCGCCTATCTGTTAGTGATGTTGCGCCGCGCCGCCGAAATAATGTGGTTAGCCAGCCAGGCAGATCACCGCCCACCATATCGCCATCGCGGCTATACGCGGCCCAGCGCGCCACCAATTGCGCCAAAATAGCAGGACGGCCAGAAAACCCGCCTTGCAGTGCATCTTCCAAATTGAGGAGACACAGATAATTTTCGCGCCCCTTACGCACCACCACTTTACGTTTCAATATATGGGGTTCGGGGTAGATGCGCTGCGTTTCCTTACCCAATTGCCGTTGCAGCGCTTTGGTATAGGTGGAGACCCAGACATTGCCGCCTGTCTCTGCCGTCCAAAGTGATGCGGGTGCTAGATAGCCCAGTGTCTTGCCAATACCCGTGCCAGCCTCGGCCAACAGCATATTGGGCATGCCGCGTTCCCGGCGCGGGCGGAAAATCGCGCCTGCCTGCCGCGCATAACGCTCTTGCCCTTCGCGTTTCTCCGCTCCCTCGCCGGTCAACATATTCAAATGATCGACAATATCATCATCGTTCAAAACAATAGGCTGCGGCGCAGCAGGGGGCGCTTCTTCTTCCCATTCGGTAAGGCGGGAGAATAACCATTTTTCGGCATGCTCAGGTTTTTTAAGATGCTTCAAAACCTCGCTGCTCCATGTCCAGTGATGGCGGTGCAGCGCCTGCGCGCTTGCCCATGCGCCCTCACGTTCGGCCCAGTCATCTTTGCCCATATGGTCAATTAACTGTGCCGCTGCATCGCGCAGCATCGGGGCAATTGCGTCATCTTTAGGCAAGGGCGTGGCGGGTGAGATCATATCCAGCCGCTTGAACAGGCCCGCAGGTGTCGGCACGCAAAATTGCGCAGGATGGACAAAGGCAAACAGCTCCAACAGATCCAGCCCAGATAATTCGGCATAGCCCAAACGCTGGCCAGTTAAGGCGGCATTGAGCATGATCAGCGGCGTCTCGGCAGCCATGCCCACCGCATCCCCTCTGGAAATGCGGCGGCACGCGCCCGATATATCGGCCAGCCAGATACCGCTATGGCTTGCATAAAGCGCGGGGAAGGGTAGGGAAACGCTACTCACGTAAATGTGATTGCCCCATTTAGAACGAAAAGGAAACAGCGAAGTGACCGATTATAGCAAAGAAGCGATGACCTCAAAAGCCTGGCCTTTTGAAGAGGCACGCAAATTGCTGAAACGTTATCGCGGTGAACGCGGCGTTCCTGCGCCGAAACCAAATGGTGAGCCGATGCTGTTTGAAACCGGATATGGCCCGTCTGGCCTGCCGCATATCGGCACATTTAACGAGGTTTTGCGCACCACCATGGTGCGCCGCGCCTATGAAACGCTGACCGGGAACCCCACGCTGCTTATCGCTTTTTCTGATGATATGGATGGCTTTCGCAAAGTGCCGGGCAATGTGCCGAACCAGGATATGCTGGCCGAACATTTGCATAAGCCATTGACGCAGGTGCCAGACCCTTATGAGAAGTTTGACAGTTTTGCCGCGCATAACAATGCCCTGCTGCGCCAGTTTCTTGACCAATATGGCTTTGATTATGAATTTATGTCATCGACCGAGCAATATCGCTCGGGCGCGTTTGACGAGACGCTGAAACTGGTGCTGGCGCGCTATGGCCAGATTATGGATATCATGCTGCCGACATTGGGTAAGGAGCGGCAAGCAACCTATTCGCCCGTGCTGCCGATCAGCCCCAAAACCGGCCATGTGCTGCAAGTGCCGGTTGAGGTGCTGGATGCAGAAACCGGCATGGTGCGCTTTACCGATAGTGATGGCGAGGTGTTAGAGCATAATATCCTGTCCGGCGGCGCAAAGCTGCAATGGAAAGTCGATTGGGCCATGCGCTGGACTGCGCTGAGCGTTGATTATGAAATGTATGGCAAAGACCTGACCGATAGCGGCGTGCAATCGGGCAAAATTGCCAAAGTGCTGGGCGCGCGCAA
>CAZAHS010000236.1:0-3727 GCA_964484855.1 uncultured Sphingomonadaceae bacterium
CGCGCGGTTTCAAATGGCGCCTGTTCCAGCACGGCCTCCACCTTATATTCGGCGGAGAGGCGGGAGACCAGCACTTCCAATTGCAATTGGCCGACCACGCCGACAATCCATTGGCCGCCAATTTCCGGGTAGAAAACCTGAATCACGCCTTCTTCAGACAAATCATCAAGGGCTTTGCGCAATTGCTTGGTTTTTGTCGGGTCTTTTAGCTGGACACGGCGCAATATTTCGGGCGCAAAATTGGGCAGGCCGGTAATACGCACCATATTTTTTTCAGATAATGTATCGCCCACCCGCAATGTACCATGATTGGGGATGCCGATAATATCACCGGGCAGGGCAGTGTCCGCAATTTCGCGGTCCTGCGCAAAAAACATGATCGGCGAATGCACGGCAACAGGCTTGCCATGGCCGCTTGGCGTCAGCTTCATGCCGCGTTTGAAAGTGCCGGATGCAAGCCGCATAAAGGCGATGCGGTCGCGGTGCTGCGGGTCCATATTGGCCTGTACCTTAAAGATAAAGCCGGTCACTTCGTCCATATTGGGGTCAATATCTTCGGGCTCTGCCGGCTGTGGGCGCGGCGGCGGGGCGTGGGTGGCAATCGCCTCGATCAGCTCCTCCACGCCAAATTGTTTGAGCGCAGACCCGAAATAGACCGGCGTTAAATTGCCTGCGCGATATTCTTGCGCGTCAAATTCGGAATAGGCCGCGGCCAGCCCCGCCTCTTCGCGCAAGCGCTCCAGCGCATCAGCGGACAGCACCTCAGCCAGCGCCGGATCATCCAGCCCGTCAAATTGCTGCGCATCGCCCAGATATTCGCGGCTTTCACCCTTTGGCTGGCTCAGCTTATGGCTTTCCAAACTGTAAATGCCTTCAAATAATCCGCCCATCCCGGCGGGCCAGCTCATCGGGCAGACATCCAGCGCCAGCATATCCGCCACTTCGTCAATCACCTCAAACGGGTCGCGTCCTTCACGGTCCACCTTATTGATAAAGGTGATGATGGGAACAGAGCGCAGGCGGCACACTTCAAATAATTTGCGGGTTTGCGGCTCTATGCCCTTGGCCGCGTCAATCACCATGATGGCGCTATCAACAGCGGTGAGTGTGCGATAGGTATCTTCGGAAAAATCCTCATGGCCCGGCGTATCGAGCAGGTTAAAGGTAATCGTTTCGCCATTGCTGCCCCCCAAAGTTTCAAACTTTCGCTCAAAGGTCATGACGCTGGAGGTGACGGAAATGCCGCGCTGCTGTTCAATTTTCATCCAGTCAGAGCGCGCGCGCCGCGCCTGTCCGCGCGCCTTTACCTCGCCCGCCAGATGGATAGCGCCGCCGGTCAACAGCAGCTTTTCGGTTAGCGTTGTTTTACCCGCATCGGGGTGTGAGATAATGGCAAAGGTGCGGCGGGAATTGGCTTGGTTCATGCGCGTCTGTCTAAGCAATTTTGGGCCGCTGGCAATGATGATCTTTGCGCAATTCATGCTTCCCAAACATCTTTATCGGCTTTAGCATCAGCGGCTAAAGCAGGCATGGCATCTGATAACAAAGCCAATGGCTGAACAAAAGATGGGCGGATAATGGTCTTAGAGCGTGATGTTTCCGGTCGTTTTGGCGGTTTTACGCCAGCACTTGCAGGGCAGCATGGCGCGCACAAATTGCGCGGATATTTGCGCACCAATTGGAGCCGCGATCCGTTTAGCCATGGCTCCTATTCGCATTTTCTGAAAGGCACGGACCGGTCTTTGGTGATGCCCTTGGCTGCGCCGATAGGGGATAAAATGTTCTTTGCCGGAGAGGCAATGCACCCCGATTATAACAGCACTGTCCATGCCGCGCTGGAATCCGGGCAGTTAACCGCGGATATGGTAAAAGACGGCGCGGCGCAAAATATTGCGATTATTGGCGCAGGGGTTAGCGGCCTTGCAGCGGCCCAGCGGCTGGCTGAGGCAGGCAGGCATGTCACCATTTATGAAGCGCGGCATCGATCTGGCGGCCGTGTCTGGACAAGCCGCGAATTGGGCGTGCCGCTTGATATGGGCGCAAGCTGGATCCACGGCATTACCGGCAATCCGCTCAGCAGCCTGGCCGATGCGCAGGGCATAGAGCGGGTGCAAAATGGCAAGAAGCTGGCGATTAGGGGCGGTGATGGACGGCATATCGCAGAGGCGGACGCGCCGGAATGGCTGAGCTATATTTGTGATGAGCAAAACAGCATTGCCGCCGATCCTGAAACGCTTAACCGCGATCTATACGCAGATGATGACGGTTATGACGGGCCGGATGTTATCTTCCCCAATGGTTATGCCGATATTTTGGCTGGATTGGCCGGGGATTATAATGTGCATCTTTCTGCGCCCATTTCGGCGATTGATTATGGCGATGACGGCGTGACGCTGCGCGGGGAGCAGAGCGATTATCCAGCCTATGATGCAGTGATCATTACTGTGCCTTTGGGTGTGCTGAAAAGCGGCGCCATTGCTTTTAATCCGCCCCTGCCGCTGGAGAAGCAGCAGGCCATTGCGCAAATGGGCATGGGTGTGCTGGATAAGCTATATCTGCTCTTTGATCGGGTGTTTTGGGATGATGCCGATTATATTATGACACCGGAAAATGACCTGCCGCGCGGTCATTTTAATGACTGGATGCCCTATGACAGATATTTAGGCGCGCCTGTAATCCTGGCCTTTAATGGCGGCCCCACGGCGCTGGAACTGGCAGGCGATAGCGATGAAGAGCTGCTGGCCAAAGCGCTGAAAACGCTGGAAATGGCTTATCCCAGCATGTGAGCAAGGCTAATTGTCCATCAGCGTGACATTAAGGCGAAAGCTGCGCATTTCCTGTGGTTGTAATGTCATGACGCCGGGCTTTTCAGCAAAATCGCCGGCAAAATCAACAGGGTCCGCCATCCCCGCCCATGGTTCAATACACAGATAGCGCGCGCCCGGTTTCTGCCATAGGCCCAGCCATGGCGTATCAGGAAAATCAATTTTCAGGCGCGGCTTACCTGGCACCCCCCAATGCAGTGACCGGCTTTCCATCTGGTCCCAGATCATGGCATCGGGCGCAAACATATCATGCGTCGGGGCAAAAGCATTATCACCCACCGGCGATGCAAAACGCTCTGCCAGCACCAATCCGCTTTCCGGCACGATGCGGCGAATATCGGCGGGTTCGGCATGTTCAAAAACGATCTGATGATCCTCTTTCGCCCCGCCAAAGGGCAGCGGCCATGCAAAAGCGGGGTGATAGCCAAAGCTGAACGGCATCGGCACATCACCGCGATTGCTAATCTCGGCGGTCATTTGCAAGCTAGAGCCCGTCAGCGCAAAGGCCATGCGCAATTTGAACGCAAAAGGGTAAAGCGCGCGCGTCCTATCATTGGCGCACAGCGTCATGGCCGTGCTATCGCTGCTATGCTCGCGCACTACAAAGGGGCTGCGCCGTGCAAAGCCGTGCTTTTCCAGCGCATATTCTGTATCGCTAAGCCGGTAACGATCATGGTTGAGCGCGCCGACAATGGGAAAGAGCAAAGGTGCGCGCCCGCTCCAAAAAGCCGGATCTGCATCGGTCATCAGCTCTTTGCCATCAAGTGTTTTCAGCGAATGCAGCTCTGCGCCATGCGGATTGATCTGCGCAGTAAGTGCGCTTGAGGTGAGGGTGATGAGGTTGGTCATATTCGCCTATTATGGCGCGGATATGGGGTTCATAAAAGACATAAAGGGAAAAA
>CAZAHS010000237.1:0-3680 GCA_964484855.1 uncultured Sphingomonadaceae bacterium
GCTCTAAATAGCCCAGGCCCAGCCCGCCATCTTCCTCCGCAACCGTGATGCCGTGCAGGCCCAGCTCGCCCATGCCCTGCCATAATTCGTCTTTTGGGAACCAGTCATCAGCGTCAATTTTCGCCGCTAAGGGCGCAATTTTGTCAGCGGCATAACGCTGCACTGTATCGCGGATTTGGTCCGCCATTTCGCCCAATTGGAAATCAAAATCCATAGACATGCTCATCACACAGGCTCCCCTATATCGCTATATCGACTTGTTATCTGCTTATTGCATCTTTGTAATATTATTTCACGCGAAAATAACAACTATGCTGCGCCCTCTTTCCTTTGAAATTGTGATTGATAACGCCTATCAAAGAGACAGAATATCAAAAGAGAAAGAAGGACAGGCCCCATGCCCCATTTTAACGAGAATGACCCTATTGTAATAGTCTCTTACGCAAGAACGCCCATGGGCGGAATGCAGGGTGTGTTTTCTGATGTCAGCGCAACCGAATTGGGCGCGGCAGCGGTTAAAGCGGCGGTGGAACGTGCCGGCGCAGATGGCGGCGATATAGACCGCATCTATATGGGCTGTGTGCTTCCTGCTGGTCTGGGTCAGGCCCCTGCGCGTCAGGCGGCGTTAAAGGCTGGCCTGCCCAAATCTGTGCAAGCAACAACGGTGAACAAGGTTTGCGGCTCGGGCATGCAAACGGTGATTATGGGCAGTGAAGCGCTGGCCGTTGGTTCAACGGACATGCTGGTCGCGGGCGGTATGGAAAGCATGACCAATGCGCCATACCTGCTGAAAAAACATCGCAGCGGCGCGCGTATCGGCCATGATATAAGCTATGACCATATGTTCCTTGATGGTCTGGAAGACGCTTATGAAGAAGGCCGTGCAATGGGTACTTTTGCGCAGGATACAGCCAATAGCTATCAGCTAACCCGCGAAGCGCAGGATGATTATGCGATTGAATCGCTCTCCCGCGCAAAGGCTGCAATTGAAAGCGGCGCATTTGCCGCTGAATTGACGCCGGTCACCTTCAAAACGCGCAAGGGCGAAGTGACTATCGACACTGACGAGCAACCCGGCAAAGGCCGTCCGGACAAAATTCCGGCCCTGCGCGCAGCATTTGCCAAAGATGGCACCATTACCGCAGCCACCTCCAGCTCTATTTCCGATGGAGCAGCGGCCATGGTCCTCACCCGCCAATCGGTTGCCGATGCCAAGGGCCTGAAACCCGTGGCGCGCATTGTTGCCCATGCCGCCCATGCGCAGGAGCCAAAGGATTTCACCATTGCCCCTGTCGGCGCGATAAAAACCTGCCTTACCAAAGCAGGTTGGGGGATTGACGATGTTGATCTTTTTGAAGTGAATGAAGCCTTTGCCTGTGTCGCCATGTTTGCGATGCATGATCTGGGCATAGGCCATGACAAGATTAACGTGCATGGCGGCGCAACTGCTTTGGGTCACCCCATTGGCGCATCAGGCGCGCGTATCATCACCACCTTGCTGGGCGCTCTACAGCATCATGGCAAAAAGCGCGGCCTTGCATCGCTTTGCATTGGCGGCGGCGAAGCAACCGCCCTGGCGGTGGAGCTAATTTAAACGCAAAAAGCAGAAATTTATTTCAATTTGTCCGTTTTCTACAATCAAAATTAAAAAGATTGTTTTACATCCGTAATGCGGACCCAAGGGCACGTATGAGGGAGAATAGGTGGTTTTTCGGTATTACTACCGGAACGTGCGGTCACATAAATTGTGGCCGCCGCCATCCCCCGCTCTGTATTTCACATATACAAAAAAGCATGATACCGCCAAATTAATCGCGGCATTAGCTATCATTCTTGCGCGTCCTCTGCGGCATTGGCCTCACCTGTGCCATAGAGAAAATCAGCGCGGATATAGCCAGAGCGACCATTAATATCCAGCAAGCACCAGCCATTGGTGCAGCTACCCAATTTACCAACAGCGCCAGGCTCTACACGCCATGACAGTGCTGATTTCGCGTCCGGCTTTGCGCGCATATTCTGAATATCATCGCCAATCACCAATGCTGTGCGCGTCCGGCTTAGAAGACGCGAATGCATCCAGCCTTGGCTACCATCCGGATCTTCTATCTGGCGCCACACACCATAGCGGCGCAGCACTTTGACAGGCAGGTTTTTGCGAACATAAAGCCAAATAATCTTATATTCTTGGCTGGGGCCAGTGCGCGTTCTTGCCTGATCCTTGTCAATTGAGGCCCAATAGGCTTCGGCATCCCCCTTATCCTGAGCAGCAATATGCGATGGCCCTAACAGCATTACCGCAAGCAGAAGCATTAGCAAATGCCTGTATTTAGGAGCCGATTGTGCGGCTCGATTGGCCCATATCTTGTGCACGCTATTTCCCCAATTTGCTTTGGCCATGATAGCTTAGCGTAATAATTTAATTCCCATTAATTTACCCGCGCCGCGCACCAAAAGCAATTCCAGTATATAAGAAACCGACCCCGCGTTCCGCTTTGGAACAGGACATGCAGCAAATCTTGGGCCGGACCTAGGGTCAGGACCTATTAAATACACAAATAGCGATCAATCCCGCTTGACCTTTTTGCCGGTTCGCGCAAAGCCTTGTGCATGAATGCACGTACTTGCAAATCGACCAAAATTATCGTCACCCGCGCGCTTGCCCCGTCGGTGGAAGAACGTCTGGGGGAGCTGTTTGACGTATCGCTGAACACTGACGATCATGCCTTTAGCGATGCACAGTTGCGCAGCGCCCTGCGCGAATGTGATATTTTGCTGGCGACTGTTACCGATAATTTGTCTGCTGATATATTGGCCCAGCCTGATAATCGCTGTAAGCTAATCGCAAATTTTGGCGCCGGTGTTGACCATATTGATCTGCCTGCAGCACGTAAAGCCGGCATAATAGTGACCAATACGCCCGGCGTTTTCACTGATGATACTGCTGATATGACAATGGCGCTAATATTGTCCGTGCCAAGACGCCTTGCCGAAGGGGAAAAGCTGGTCCGCTCTGGCAATTGGCAAGGCTGGTCCCCCACCGGAATGCTGGGCCATTGTATTGGCGGCAAGACTTTGGGCATTATCGGCATGGGCCGCATAGGACAGGCCGTTGCTCATCGCGCGCGCGCTTTTGGCCTTAATATCTGTTATCATAACCGCCGTAAATTACCGGACAGCTTTGAAAAAATGCTGGACGCGGCATATTGTGAGAGTGTTGATGCGCTTATACAGCAAAGCGATTTTATAACGCTGCATTGCCCGCAAAGCGATGATAGCCGCAATATTCTTAATGCAGAGCGCATCGCCATGTTGCGGCCAGATGCTTATGTTATCAATACTGCCAGAGGTGAGTTGATTGACCAAGAAGCGCTAATTGCGGCTTTGCAGGATAAGAAAATCGCCGGTGCGGGCTTTGATGTTTACACCAATGAACCGCATGTTGATCCGCGCTTGCTTGATCTGCGTAATGTTGTTCTGCTGCCGCATTTGGGCAGTGCAACCTTTGAAGGACGCGAAGCATCAGGCCGCCGCGTCATCACCAATATTCATAGCTGGTGCGATGGTCATCGCCCGCCCGATCAAGTGCTGGAGGGTTGGCTGTAAAATCTTACCGCGCCCTGCCGGTATAGCCGGTAATTTTTTGCTTACCGCTGCGTAAACCTATTATTGTCAAATATGCT
>CAZAHS010000238.1:0-3545 GCA_964484855.1 uncultured Sphingomonadaceae bacterium
GAGAAAAAAGACTCCACCCTGATGCTTTACGAAAAATCTATCGCAATGCCTTTATAGACCCAATCACCATAGCGCGTCGGGCTTTCATCGGGCTTTTCTGATGATGAGCTATCACCCTTTTTAACCTCTGGCGCAGGGTCATCCTGCCAATGGGCGGGCGGCGCAATATGGTCCGGGCGCTGTGTTGCCCGTTTCACGCTTTGCGGCAATTTATGCTGTTGATCGGCCATGTTATTCCCTCACTTGCGGCTTTCTGGCTGCGCTTAATATGGGCTGCCTATATTTGTAATCCGGCGAAAATTCACCATATTGGGTATATAGGATTGAACGCGCATATTCCAAAAAAGCTGCATTCAACCTGCAGAAAGCCAGCAATTTTTATGGCGTAATATTTATAAGGGATGGTCAATATTATGAATCAGATGAAGACGATTATGTTGCTTGCGGCAATTACGGCGCTCTTCATGGCCCTTGGCTTTACCATAGGCGGGCGGGGCGGCGCGTTTTTGGCGCTTATTGTGGCGGCGGCTATGAATGTGTTCAGCCTGTGGAATTCTGATAAAATCGTGCTGCGTATGCATGGCGCGCGGCAAGTGGATGCGCAAAGCAGCCCCGAATTTTATGGCCTTGTGGCGAATTTGGCCAAAAATGGCGGCCTGCCCATGCCCAAAGTCTATCTGATAGATAGCCCGCACCCCAATGCTTTTGCCACAGGGCGCAATCCGGAAAATGCCGCCGTTGCCGCGACAACGGGCCTTATCAATATGCTAAACCGGGATGAGATTGAGGGGGTTATGGCGCATGAATTGGCGCATGTGAAAAACCGCGATACGCTGATTATGACGATGGTGGCAACCATTGCGGGCGCGATTTCGATGCTGGCTAATTTTGGCCTTTTCTTTCGTGATCGCGGCGCGGGTGTCGCAGGATTATTAGCGGTGTTTGTGGCGCCTTTGGCAGCGATGATTGTGCAAATGGCGATCAGCCGCACCCGCGAATTTGGCGCAGATAAAGGCGGCGCAGAAATAAGCGGCAAGCCCTTGGCTTTGGCCTCTGCTTTGGCGAAAATTTCTGGCGAGGCGCAGCATATTCCCAATCCGGTAAGTGAGCGTGTGCCTGCGGCGGCGCAGCTTTACATTGTGCCTGCGGGTGTGCGGAATATGTTTTCCACCCACCCTGATACTGGTGACCGCATTGCGGCATTACAGCATATTGCCCAGCAAATGGGGCCAGCAGCCATGCAAGCCCCTGCACCTATAAGCGCAGTTGGTGCCAAAGGCGCAGATAATTGGGCAGAGGCGCAAATAGGCCGTGCCAAGCGCGGCGATAATGGCAAAAGCAGCAGTGCATCAGTACCAAAATCAGGGCGCAAAAAGCGCACGTCCAGCGCATTAAACCCGCATCACCGCGATTAAGGCGCGGCGGCCAAGCAACTGCATCCTACAGGCAGTTTTTCGGTTAGTGGTTTCCATAATGTCCAAAGCGCTCTAGGCCGATAATATGACATCAGCCGACACTATAAAAACCAATGAGCGCAACCCTAAAGATGATAGCGCGGGTGTAGAAACGCGCCGCGCCGCATTGGCTATGCTTGAATCGGTATTGCGGCGTGGTGATACGCTGGAAACAGCGCAAAATACGGCCTGTAAAAAGCTGAAGCGCAGCGATGATGCGGCTTTTGCGCTGGCCATAGCGGCGGAAACATTGCGCCATCTGGGCGGCATTGATGATCTGCTGGATGCAGCAATGCGCAAACCGCTGGCTGATGATGCCCGTCCGCGCTTTGTGTTGCGGCTAATGCTGGCGCAATCATTGGTTTTGGGAACCCCTGCCCATGCTGTGATTGCTACGGGTCTGCCGCTGCTGGCAGGCGGTCCGCGCAAACTGGCACATGGTGTATTTTCCGCGATAGACAAAAAGCGTGTGGCCGCTGGTGATGAGGGTCTGCTGCCCAATCCGCCATGGCTGCCACCCGAAGTTCAGCAGCGCTGGAGTGCAGCCTGGGGCGCGGAAATGGTGGTTGCCGCGCGGCGCGGTCTGGCCAAAGCACCGCCGCTTGATCTTAATATTAAAGACCCTGAACAAACCGATATTTTTGCTGAAAAACTGGGCGGTGTGCGGCTGGCGGCCGGTCATTTGCGGCTGGCAGAGGGTGCGCGGCTTAGCGATGACCCAGATTTTGCCGCTGGCGATTATTGGGTGCAAAATCTGGCGGCCAGCCTGCCCGCGCGCATATTGGGTGCGGGCGGGAGAGAAGATGGAGCCAAAAGCGTGCTGGATCTGTGCGCTGCGCCGGGCGGCAAGACGATGCAATTGGCGGCCAATGGCTGGGCGGTCACTGCGATTGATTCGTCAAAAAAACGGCTGAAACGCTTGCAGGACAATTTGAACCGTACAGGGCTTAACGCCAGCATTATAACCGCCGATTTGCGTGCATGGGAAGCGCCGCAGCCAGTGGATGCCATATTGCTAGACGCGCCGTGCAGCGCGACCGGCACCTATCGGCGCAACCCCGATGTGCTGCACCGCATTGGGCCGGATGATATCGAAAAATTGACCGCATTGCAGCGCATATTGCTCGACCGTGCCGCCAAATGGGTAAAGCCCGGCGGCGTGCTGGTTTATGCCGTTTGCTCGCTAGAACCGGAAGAGGGCGAGGCACAAATTACGGCCTTTTTGGAGCGTAATGGCGATTATCATATTGATGCGCCTAGAGGCGATGCGCTGCCTGTCAATATTGTGCCAGAAGCCAGCGGCATGCTGCGTATTTTGCCCGGCATGATGGAAGATCAAGGCGGTTTGGATGGATTTTTTGTCGCCCGATTGATGCGCACAGGCTGATGCTCTATTGATTGTGCTGCTAGCCTTTAAAGGATGACAATCATGACCGAAAATACTCGTCCGCCGCTGCCGCCCTTTAGCCAGGAAACCGCGATAGAAAAAGTGCGCGCGGCGGAAAATGGCTGGAATGGACGCGATGCGCAAAAAGTGGCCATGGCCTATACGCCCGATAGCCAATGGCGCAACCGCGATATGGTTTTTTCAGGGCGCGAAAAAATCGTCGAATTTCTGGCGGCCAAATGGGCGCGCGAGCATGAATATCGCCTCATCAAGGAAATCTGGGCCTATCAGGGGCCGCGCATTGCGGTGCGCTTTGCCTATGAATGGCATGATGATGCCGGGCAATGGTTTCGCTCTTATGGCAATGAAAACTGGCATTTTGCGGATAATGGCCTGATGGCCGCGCGCCATGCCAGCATCAATGATATGGCGATTGATGAGAGCGCGCGGCTTTTCCATTGGGACAGGTCGGGCATTCGCCCCGACGATCATGATGGGCTGAGCGCGCTTGGCCTATAATAGCGATTTTGCCGCATTAAATCGTAAATTGTCGCCGCATAATTGTGGACAGCCGTTTCTGCCACTTGCCCGTAACGCTGGTTAGGCTAATGATTTTATCATGACGCAAGCGCCTTTAATCTCACCCTCTATTCTTTCCGCAGATTTTGCCAAATTGGGCGAAGAGGTCCGCGCCATTGATGCGG
>CAZAHS010000239.1:0-3515 GCA_964484855.1 uncultured Sphingomonadaceae bacterium
TTCCAGCAAATTGGGGTCATTATCGGCCAGTTGAACAATCGGGTCGCCCTTTTTCACCAATTGGCCATCTGTTACATACCATTTTTCAATACGGCCAGAGACAAAGGCGGTAACATTTTGTACGCGGTCTTGCGGGTTAAGCGCGATGACTTGGCCTGTGCCGCTAGCGGTTTGCACCCATGGCACCAGATAGACAAACAGGCCGCATGCAAGCAGGCCCAACACCACCATGGCGGTCAGCGACCATTGCGATTTGGGCAGACGAATTTTGTGCAGCGTTTTGAAATGCGCCTTATGCTCATCGTCGATATGGCTGTCACTATAATGCATCAATCGGTTGCTCCATGATGCGCGGTTGTATCTTTGCGCTGTGCAGAGGCTATTGCCAGACCTTCATTTTCAACATTTTGTGCATGTTGCAAAAATTCGGTCTGGCTGGTGGTGATGATCTGTTTCTGCTTGCCCAGCCACAGATAATGGTCATTGCCAATATCGGTATTGCGGAAAGAGAAATAGATAATGCTGCTGCCCGTTTTGGCCAAATCATCTGTTACGCGGGCCAGCATTTGCGGGTCCAGCATATCAAATAAGGGGCTAAGCACCAGCAAATTGGGTTCTTTGCAAAGCGCGCTGGCCAGTTTTAGCTGCATCACTTCGGCAAAGGATAATGGCCAGCCGCTGGCTGACAAAACAGTATCCAGACCATCGCGCAGACCAGTAACACGCTCCCCAAGTCCGACCTTTTCTATCAGCATCAACATATGAGAGGACGGCATATTGGGGCTGGCCAGGCTAAGATATTCGCGAATTGTTGTCTCAACAATATCGGAGCGATCAAGAACAATGACCTCACTGCGCAGGGTGAATGTATCTTTCACCGATATATCTTCATCACCTAGCGTTATCATGCCGGAACTCGGTACAATATGGCGTTTCAGCGCATGGGTAAACAGCCTTTTGGTCGGCGTATCTTCGCCGCGCGCAATCAGCTTGCTGCCCGCAGGAATGGTGAAATTAAAATGCGCTTTTAGATTGTCATGCTCAAGTTCAACGCGCTTTAGTTTTAACGCGCCATTATGGCTTGGGCTGTTATCAATGCTTTTGTCATGGCCGGTTTCTTCTTGCTCAACCTCAGCGACTATAAGACCGATTTCTTCTGATGCTGCGACCAGATCATAAGTTGTGTCAAGATAGCTGCCAATCTGGCCAATCCCGAAAAAAGCCGCTGATAATATGAGTTCCGCCGCAACCAACTGGCCGATTGACAGGGACTCCTGAATAACCAGCCAGCCGCCAAGCGCTAGCAATGTCGCACTGGCCAAAGCATAAAGCAGCAAAAAGGCAATGGTCTGCGCATAGCTATAGCGGAAATGCTTTTGGCGCGCCTTGATATAGCCATCTGTAACTGCTTCTGATTTGTCCATCGCATAGCCGACATGGCGGTGCGATTTGTAAAAGCCATTTGATGTGCCGACATTTTCCAGCCAGCGCGCCGCTTCATATTTTTTATGGCTGAGCGCCAGACCAGAGCGGACCGCGCCGCGCGTCAATGTTATCAGGATTAAGAAACAGAGCAGGACAACGATAAGGTTGAACGCCAGAAAAAAGGGATGATAAAAACTGGTAACAACAAAGCCGACCCCTGCTTGTAAAACGATAGTGAACAAACCGATGAGCAGCGAAGGCACCGCTTTTTGCACGGTCACCACATCAAAATAACGGTTGAACAAATCTTCCTGCCGCGCATCCTGAAAAAAGGGATTACGGGCATAAATGGCTTTGAGCGTAATATCCGCCACCATGCGGGCATAAAAACGGCGGGCAAAAATCTCCATAATATAAACCCGCAAGGCGCTCAGCAACACGGCAATAAGCAGCAGGAACAGAAGCGCACCAGCAAGCGTAAATAATGGGGTTACCAGCGCGGTATTGGCAACCGAATTGATAAGCATTTGCACAGATATTGGCGTGGCCAATGACAAAATGCTGATGCCGATGCCATAAACCAAAGCGACCATGAAAAACGGCCGTTCTGGACGGAGCAATTCCATCATCCAGCGCAAGGCCTCTCGTGCGCCCATTTGCGGCTTATTTTCGCTGGCCATTTTTATTTCCCTTTTGGCGCTTATCGCCATTTATAACTGTGTGCCTATCCTGCTGATTAGGCAAATGAATAACTGTAGATAAGGCGATTGGTTTCATTTAAAGCAAATACTTTAAGCAATAGAAAAATTCTATTGATAGATCTATCAGCCATTCATTTCTCCTTCGCATCTGTGGCGCACCCCGCCCAGCCCATGGGTCACTTTAAAAATGGCGATTGTAATCGCGACAGGCCAATAGTGCGAATGCGCTCCGCCAATTGCCTATAATCCGATTCATTTGCAGCACCGCGCCGCCATGCCATGGCAATGCTACGCTTTACAGACCATGAATTGGGGGTAAGGCGCGTCACCATATTCTCGCCAGTGCTTTCAGATCGCAGATAAAATTCCGGCATGATGGCAAGACCTATGCCGGACCCAACCATTTGCCGCAGGCTATCAAGGCTGGTTCCTTCATAATCGCGCATGATACGGGCATCCAGCGATGCACAGATACGTTCCACATGGCGGTAAAAATGGTGCCGCGGGTCAAGCGTTAAAAAGCCCATCTTGGCCAGATCTTCATTGGTTAGATTGTCTTTGCCGGCCAGCGGATGGTCGGGCGGCGCTATTATATGTAATGGTTCCTGAAAAAGCGGCTCGACGTGTAGCATCGTGCCATCAATGGGCATTGGCCCCAGCAATACATCAATAACACCGCTGCTTAGTTCTTCGGCTTGATCGGCGGGAATGCCTTCGCGGATATAGAGCTTCAGGTCCGGCATTTCCGAATGCAGCTCGGCGATAATCTCGGGCATGAAATAGGGGCCGAGTGTCGGGCTGACGCCAAAGCGTACAGTCCCAATAGTGCCTTCTGAAGCACGTTTGGCCAGCGCTTGCATATCCTGCACAGAAACCAATATTTCGCGACTGCGTTCTGCAATAATCCGGCCAATAGGTGTAAGCTGAACACCATTATTTTGCCGCTCGACCAACTTGACCTTCAAACGGTCTTCCAATGTTTTTAATTGCTGGCTTAGCGTGGGTTGGGATACATTACAGCGCTGTGCAGCACGCCCGAAATGCTTTACATCAGCAACTGCAACCAGATATTCCAATTGCCGGATCGAGGTCATAAGCGTGTCCAAATATCTAATAGGGAACGCTTTATATACGATAGAAAAAATCAATTAAAACCAGAGGGTGGCTTTTCTTTTCGCAATGTTGCATCTTTAGCGCACCGAAGAGGGCTGTGATGGTGAAAATATTCCAAAAACAGCGGAAAATTAATGTCAATGTTATCTCGACGGCTTCATTTTTTGCGATTAGAGAGAAATTGTGAGCGCTCACAATTTTATATTTGTTAGGTTAATATCATGATCGAAATGAAAAGCTGTTCTGCGCTATTGCTGTTTGGCGCGACCGGTGATT
>CAZAHS010000240.1:0-3504 GCA_964484855.1 uncultured Sphingomonadaceae bacterium
GGAGCAATCCGCGCCTAGCACAGCGGCCAAACCCGCAAAGCAGAAAGCGGCGGCGCTAAAACCTCCAAAGAAAACTGCGAAAAAAACCGCAAAGAAAACCAAGGCGGCCAAGAAACTTTCGGTTGAGGCGTTCGCCCAACTTGACCTTATGGACAAGGCGACATTATCACCCGATGGCCAGAGCATTGCCAGCCTGATGGCAGTTAATGGCGAGCGGCGCATTGTGATTATGCCAACACTCGGCATGGGAGCGGCCGGCAAGGAGTCAGGCAACACAGTGCAGCAATTGCCTGTGCCTATTGAGATGAGCGTTGACTGGCTGCGCTGGGTTTCTGATGACTATGTGCTAGTTGGTGTAACGACATTGGGCGATTTTGGTAGCCAATCACAGCAAGCCTATATCTCACGTCTGATATCCGTGCGCCGCACAGATGGTGCGGTGGAGAGAATATTATGGGACAAAAAAGGTCAGGATTCCGCCGATCTTTTATGGGTAGACCCGCGCCGCAATGGCGATGTATTGGTGGCGGCCCAAGGCTCAATATCGACACAATATGATGAATTTTGGCCCTCTGTTTACCGCGTAAATGTTCCAACAGGTAAAGTGAACCGCGTAAAAAAAGGCATCACCAATGTTCAGCGCTGGGGCGTTGATGATGAGGGTAATGTGCGCGTTGCCATCGCCAATAAAGATCGATCAGGCAAGCAATACCTGTTGTACAGAGGCGAGGATAAAAGCAATTTTTCGACCATAGAAAAATCAGATATTGCCAATTTTGAATCGGTCACCACACCCTTTGCCTATGTGCCGGGCACAGATAACGGCCTTTATATTGATGATGATAAAGACGGGAAGTCGGTTGTTAAAGAGGTGAATATTGTCACCGGTGAAGAGGTGGCCATTCGCCATGAAATGCCGGAAGATGATATTGTGGGTGTCTATCGTTCATTTGACAGAACGCGCATTTTGGGTTTTCGCACCACCAACAGAGATAAGCGCTATCACTGGATAGACGAGAAAATGTCTGCAGCGCAGGCATATCTTGATAAAAGTGTGAAGGGTGCAACGCCCCAAATTGTGAGCTATGATGGCGATTTAAATTGGTTCCTTGTCTGGATCAGCTCGTCAAGCAACCCTGGCTTATATTATGTCTATAATGCTGAAACACAGGGTCTGGCTTTATTGGCCGAAGCGAACGAAAAAATCGGCCCAAAGCGTTTGGCAAAGCCGCGTTATATCAAATATAAAGCGCGTGACGGATTGGATATTGAGGGCGTTTTAACTCTGCCAAAGGGGCGCGAGGCAAAAGACCTGCCGCTCATCGTCATGCCGCATGGCGGCCCATGGGCGCGTGATTATGTGCGCTATGATTATTGGTCACAATTCCTTGCCAATCGCGGCTATGCGGTTTTGCAACCCAATTTCCGTGGCTCGACAGGTTATGGCAAAGCGTTTCAGGATAAAGGCTATGGCCAAATGGGGCTGGCTATGCAGGATGATGTGACGGACGGCGTGCTGCATCTTGCCAATGAAGGGATAATCGACAAAAGCCGTGTATGCATTGCCGGCGCATCTTATGGCGGATATGCCGCCATGTGGGGCGTGGTAAAAGACCCCGATATGTATCGCTGCTCTATCTCTATCGCTGGCGTTGCCAATTTGCGGCGCGAGGTGAATGATTTTGGCGGCTCTTTGCTTGAGCGTACATTTAGGCAGCAATGGGGCCGGATGAGTGAGGATTTCAAAGCAGTCTCGCCTGCCAATTTTGCTGAAAAAATAAAAGTGCCCATGCTCCTTATCCATGGCAAACGCGATACGGTCGTAGACTATAAGCAATCGGTTTTGATGGAAAAGAAAATGCAGGAGGCGGGCAAGCAAGTTGAAATGCTCATCCTGCCCGATGCCGACCATTATTTTGAGCGGCAAAATGATCGTATCGCAATGCTGTCGGCTTGGGAAAAATTCCTGATGAAGCATAACCCGCCGGATTAACCATCTGCGCTATATCATGAGGAAGGGGGCGCTGCTTGATAATAAGAAGGGGTGCCCCTTTTTTTATCGCCTCCGCTTCACCCATAAGCGGCAAATAGCATCTTGCCACTCATAGGTCTGGCTGGCAGAGACAATGCCATGACACAGAGCGAACATCCCAACACAAATCTCGACACACAACTCGATAAGAATTTCAACCCCGCCGCCATTGAATCCCGCTGGTATAGCCATTGGGAAGAAAAGGGCCTGTTCCGCCCCGAACGGCCCGATGCGCAGCCCTATACCATTGTCAATCCGCCGCCCAATGTGACGGGCAAGCTGCATATCGGCCATGCGCTGGACAATACATTGCAGGATATCATCATCCGCTATGAACGGCTGCGCGGTAAGGATGCTTTGTGGGTTGTCGGCACCGACCATGCGGGCATTGCCACGCAAATGGTGGTGGAGCGCCAGCTTAACGCGCAGGGCGAAAAGCGCACCGATTATGCCCGTGATGACTTCATCGCCAAGGTTTGGGAATGGAAAGAGGAAAGCGGCGGCGAGATTACGCAGCAATTGCGGCGGCTGGGCTGTTCGATGGACTGGTCCAATGAGCGCTTCACCATGGATAAAGGCTTTAGCAAAGCGGTTACCAAGGTCTTTGTTGATCTGTTCAACGATGGCCTGATTTACCGCGATAAGCGCCTGGTCAATTGGGATCCTGCTCTTAAAACCGCGATCAGCGATTTGGAGGTCGAAACCAAAGACGTGAAGGGCAGTTTCTGGCGCTTCAAATATCCGCTGGCCGATGGCGCTGTGCTGGCAGATGGCCGCGATTATATTGAGGTCGCCACCACGCGGCCGGAAACCATGCTGGCCGATATGGCGGTGGCGGTGCATCCTGATGATGAACGCTATGCCAGTGTCGTCGGCAAATATGTGATATTGCCAATCACAGGCCGCCGCGTGCCGATTGTCGCGGATGAACATGCCGACCCTGAACTGGGCAGCGGCGCGGTAAAAATCACGCCGGGCCATGATTTCAACGATTTTGATGTCGGCAAACGCGCAGGCTTTGCAGCGGGCGATATGCTCAATATGCTGGATAGTGAGGGCAATGTTTGCCAGACGGCGGATGGATTGGTGCCGGAGGAATATCTCGGCCTGCACCGCTTCAAGCGCGATGGCATTGATGGAGCCAAAAACGGGGCACGCGAGCTTGTGGTGCAGCGGCTGAAGGAGCAGGGCCTGCTCATCCCGCATATCACCAAGAGCAAAAAGGGCGAGGAGATTGCGCTCGACGCAGAACCGCGCACCATAGCCACCCCGTTTGGGGATCGCGGCGGCGTGGTGATAGAGCCATGGCTGACCGATCAATGGTATGTCGATGCCAAAACGCTGGCTGGGCCAGCCATTGATGCCGTGCGGAGCGGCGCTATCGAGATTGTACCCAAGACTTGGGAAAAAACATGGTTTAACTGGATGGAGAATATCCAGCCATGGTGCGTGAGCAGGCAGCTCTGGTGGGG
>CAZAHS010000241.1:0-3487 GCA_964484855.1 uncultured Sphingomonadaceae bacterium
CTTCACTGCCGGACCGGCCCATATCGACATTATGGACCATGTGAACAATGCCGTGTGGGTGCAGTGGATACAGGATATTGCCACCGCTCATTGGGAAAGCATTGCCAGCACTGAGCAATTGGCGGATTATGCCTGGATGGTGACGCGCCATGAGATTGATTATCGCGGCAATATCAAATTGGGGGAGAGCGTTACGGGCCGCACTTGGATTTCTGAAGCCCCGCGCGGGGCGCGCTTTAAGCGCAATGTTGCTTTTGATAATGCGCAAGGCCAGACTATTGTGCAGGCCGTGACTGATTGGGCGCTGCTTGACCGGCAAACATTGCGTCTGTTGCGGGTGCGCGGTGATATTGCCGATAAATTCTATCCGCCACAGGCCGATTAGGCCATCACAATGTCGCCGATTTTCGATGGGCAAAATAACCAGAAATTTACCATGATAGGGCATAGACTTACGCCATGAATAAGCCCGCCCATATCATGACCTATCGACCGGAAATTGACGGGCTGCGGGCCATTGCCGTGCTGCCGGTGATGCTGTTCCATGCCGGATTTACCGCTTTTTCCGGCGGTTTTGTGGGCGTTGATATATTTTTCGTGCTGTCTGGCTATCTTATCACCAGCATCATTGTTGGCGAGGCTGAGCAGGGCAAATTTTCGCTATTGCGCTTTTATGAACGCCGCGCACGGCGGATATTGCCGGCATTATTATTGATCGTTACGGCCACATTGCCCTTTGCCTATTTCTGGATGACGCGCGCACAATGGCATGATTATGCGGAAAGTCTGGTCGGGGTCGCGACCTTTTCCAGCAATATATTATTCTGGCTGCAAACCGATTATTTCGCCACAGCATCGGAATTAAAGCCGCTGCTCCACACATGGTCGCTGGCAGTAGAGGAGCAATTTTATATTGTCTTTCCGCTGCTCGTCATGCTGATTATGCGCATTGGCCGCAAAGCCATGCTGCCGGTTTTCATCATCATTGCATTGGCCTCTTTGGGCTGGAGCGAATATGCGGCCCAGGCTTATCCTTCGGCCAATTTCTTCCTGCTGCCCAGCCGCGCATGGGAATTGCTAGCAGGTTCTTGCTGTGCATTGTGGCTGCGCCATGCCAATATGGCCATAGATGCTGATTTGCGCAGGCATGCTATGCCCGGCAAGCCTGCGCGTCATATCTTGATGGTGCCGGAATTTGTACAGCATATTGCGGCGATTGCGGGCATTGTGATGATTATCATTGCGATTGTGCAATTTGATCCAGAAACGCCCTTTCCCTCGCTTTACGCGCTGCTGCCAGTATGCGGCACAATGGCGCTGATCCTGTTTTTGCGGCCTGATTTCTGGCTAACGCGGCTTTTATCTGTGCGTCCATTAGTGGCTATCGGCCTTATCTCTTATGGCGCATATTTGTGGCATCAGCCTGTGCTGGCTTTTTACCGCCTGACCAATTTTGCCCATGATCCGGTGATGCTCTCACTGATGCTGGTTATATCGCTCATGTTGGCGGCATTTAGCTATTGGCTGGTGGAGCAGCCTGTACGTTATGCGCTGCTGAAAAAGCGGTCCGCTTCGCTGTTTCTGGCTTTGTCCGCCATTTGCTTGCTGGTTATGGCGGCCATCGGTTTCGCTGCGCGCTTTACGCCCATGGCTTTGCCGCATGAAGAGGCGAATGGCACTGCCATATATAGCGGCGAAGGCTATGATTGGCGGGAGAGTTTTGCCGCAAGCGATAATAGCAAAGCGCCGATCATCCTTTATGGCGACAGTGTTGCGCGGCAATATATTGGCGGCCTGCGCAGCAATGGCGGCGCGCTTGAATTTATCGGCGCGCCAAGCTGTGTCGCACTGCCACTGGCATTTAGCGGCCAGGGCGGCGATATTTCCGCGCAATGTCTGGGCAATATTGACCGGCTCTATGCACAGACACAAAAGACGCCGGACGCGCTGATTGTCATGGCGCAGGATTGGCATGTCCGCTTGCAAACAGCAAAGGGCGATGCCATTGGTGATGGCGGTATTCCCGGCGACCCCGCAGCTATTGAGGCGCTGCTGTTCAATTTGGAGCTGATCGCTGAAAAGCTTCCCAAAGGGGCAAGGTTGATCCTGGTCGGCCAGATACCCAGCACGCAAGATGGCGGGGATATGCTGCGCGGCGGGCCTGCGCGCTGTGCGCAATTTGATGATATTATATGCCCGCGCAATATGCCGCGCGCGCTGGTGACGGCTGGCATTATCAACAAAAGACTGGCGGATTTTGCTGCTTTACATGCCCATATTGGTTTTGTGGACCCTATGGATAGCCTGTGCGATGGTGATAAATGCACATTCTGGCGGGATGGCCAACCGCTATATTATGATAATAGCCACATCACCGCTTTGGCCGCACGGCCCATTGTTGAGACGGTAATCAAGACCGCGCAAACAACACCGCCTAAAGCTGAATAATCGGCAAAAGAAAAGGCGGCGCCTCCATCGGAAGGCACCGCCTGTTTCTTGTAATCGCAAAAGCGGTAAAATTAACGCTTTGAGAACTGGAAGCTACGACGGGCTTTCGCGCGGCCATATTTCTTACGTTCCACAACGCGGCTATCGCGGGTCAGGAAGCCCTCGGCTTTAACTGCGCTGCGCAGTGCAGGCTCATAACGGGTAATGGCTTGGCTGATGCCATGCTTTACCGCGCCGGCCTGACCAGACAGACCGCCGCCTTTAACGGTGGCAACAATATCATATTGGCCAACACGGTCGGTCAATGTGAAAGGCTGGTTAATCACCAAACGCAGCGTTGGACGTGCGAAATACACTTCCTGATCGCGGCCATTAATGGTGATTTTGCCAGTGCCGGGCTTTAGCCATACACGGGCAACAGCGTCTTTACGGCGGCCAGTCGCATAAGCACGGCCAAATTTATCCAGCTCTTGCTCACGCAAAGGCGCAGTCGGCGCTGCAGGCTCTATTGGCGTTTCGGCAGGGGCTTCTACAGCCGCAGCATTGGCTGCAACAGCTTCGCCAGCAACCTCTTTAATATCGGACAATGATTGACGGGTATCGGACATTTAAGCACCCACCTTGTTTTTACGGTTGAAAGAAGCAACATCGATCACTGCTGGCTTTTGGCCATCATAAGGGTGCTCGGTGCCGTTAAAAAGGTGCAGCGCGCGCATTTGGTCACGGCCCAAAGGACCACGCGGAACCATGCGCTCAACAGCTTTTTCCAATACGCGCTCAGGGAAACGGCCTTCGAGGATACGCTCGGGCGTGGTTTCCTTGATACCGCCGGGATAGCCGGTATGCTTATAATATTTCTTATTCTTGGTCTTATTGCCAGTGAATTTGACCTTACCCGCATTGATAACGATCACATGATCGCCGCAATCAACATGCGGGGTATAGCTTGGCTTATGCTTACCGCGCAAAATATTGGCGATGATAACCGCAACACGGCCAACGACCAGATCTTCGGCATCAATAATATGCCATTTTTTCT
>CAZAHS010000242.1:0-3482 GCA_964484855.1 uncultured Sphingomonadaceae bacterium
TAATAATGGCTGCGCATCAGCGGCATGTAATTTTCCCAGCAAATCGCGCTGACCAGCCGCCCGGCGCTGCTGTCCATAATCGGCAGATCATTGCCATCACCCATGCCCCAGATGAGCCGCTCCATAGCGGTCGGCATCAGCTTGCGGTGAATGCCGAGCAGGCTGCCATCGCTTTCAAATGCGAAAGTAGAGCAATAAAGCGTGCCGCCGCGCTTTTCTATGACGCCGGTGATGCAGGCGACGCCATTGGCCGCAACCGCTTTGCGTATCCGGTCAAATCGCGCGCTGTGTAATTCCACTGCATTATCGGCATATAACCGAAACAATTCGCGCCCCGCATCATCACGCGAACCAACCCGCACACCAAAATCAACGCCTTTAGGATAGCCGCCGATAAAGGCTTCTGGAAAGACAGCAAGCTGACTGCCCGCCGCTTTTGCCTTTGCCAGCCACTCGCCAAATTTAATGATGGCAGCATCGGTATCAAAAGGGTCGCTACCAAGCTGAACGACGGAGACTGTGCGGTGGTTTTGGGTCATTTTTGGGTGTTCTTTTCCTTTTTGTCATGCGGAACATGTTCCAGCATCACACGCGTCACGCATCGTCCTTTTGGCCTTTTATCCCGAAACATGTTCGGGATGACGGGGAGGGGTGGGATTATCCAGATGATGGCGTTTTTGCTTCATATCTACTTATATTGTCATGCTGAACTTGTTTCAGTATTTTAGGCGGCACCCGCAGGCCAAATCTAAAGGGTTTGCAAGGCCGACCGGCCGCCGCGCCTTATTGGCGCGTTGCAAAAGGGGCGAATGGGCCCGTCCGGCGCTTGAGGCAGAACCAAAATCATTATTTCCCCTGCCAATTGGGTTTGCGTTTTTCGGCAAAGGCGCGGCTGCCTTCCTGGGCATCTTGCGACATGAAGACTGGCGCGGTGATTTCGGCTTGTTTTTGCCAGCCTTCGGCCTCGCTCCAATCATAGCTTTCATTGATAATGCGCTTGGTGGCTTTGAGCGCAAGTGGGCCATTGGCGGCCACGGTGGCGGCCAATTCTATGGCGGCGTCGAGCGCCGCGCCATCGGTCACGCGGTTGACAAAACCCATTTCATAAGCGCGCTGCGCTGAATAAAAATCGCCGGTCAGCGCCATTTCCATTGCCATACGCTTGCCGATGAGTTGCTGTAATTTCAACACGCCGCCCGCCGCTGCGACCAAAGAGCGTTTAACCTCTGGAATGCCGAATTTCGCCTTTTCATTGGCCACGCACAAATCACAGGCTAGCGCCAATTCCAAACCGCCCGCTAGCGCATAGCCCTCTACGGCGGCGATGAGCGGTTTTTCCGGCCCTTTTTCAGTGATGCCGCCAAAGCCATAGCCTTTCACTGCCGGAGTTTCACCGCGCAAAAAGCCTTTCAAATCCATGCCCGAACAAAATGTGCCGCCCGCGCCCGTCAAAATACCGGCATTAAGGCTATTATCATTATCAAGCTGCTCCATAGCGGCGCGAATGCCCTCTGCCGCCGCCTTGGTCATGGCGTTTTTGGCTTCAGGCCGGTTGATGGTGACAATCATAAAACCATCTTGAATATCGGTAAGGACTTCGGACATTTTGGTTCTCTCCTGTTTCTTTTTAATTTGCTATTCTGAATGTTTTTCAGGGCATTTTTGCAATAATCGCGCTGCGCGAATGGCAGGATTTATGCTGAAACAAGTTCAGCATGACGTGTGTGGCTAATATTTTCTCCATATTTCATCCTCGTCATCCTGAATTTATTTCATCGTCATCCTGAATGTATTTCACCGTCATCCTGAATTTATTTCATCGTCATCCTGAATTTATTTCAGGATAACCGGCAACCCCCATCATTCAAAACAGCAAATCCGCCAGCTTGGCGCGGTGATAGGCGGCGTCTCCATATTGGGAGGCGTGCCAGATGGCGGCGCGGCGGTATAATTGTGCATCGCAATCATGGGTAAAGCCAAAGCCGCCATGAAATTGGATCGCGCGGTCAGCGGCAAAGCTATAGGCTTTGTCCATTGCCGCCTTGGCCATGCGGGTGGCCACTTCGCCGCGTCCTTGATCGTTAAAGCAGTGCGCGGCGGAATAGACATGGCTGCGCGCTTTTTCATAATCGACATAGGCATTGGTGATCGGGTGCTTTAGCGCCTGATATTCGCCAATGATTTTGCCAAATTGCTTGCGGGTTTTTAGGTAATCCAGCGTATAATCAATCACCGCAGCGGTGCCGCCTGCCATTTGCGCGGATTGCAGCAAATTGGCCGCCAAATGCACATGGTCCAGCGCGGCCTTGCTTTTGTCTGCATCCAATAGCTGCGATGCGTCGATGCGAATATTATCTAGGCGCAGCGCATAAGTGCGGCGGGTTTCGTCGATAATCTGTTCGCGTCGCAATGCGCTCTCGCTAATGGCAGCGCTTTCAATCAGGGCCATATGCACTTGCCCTTCAAACATAACGCTGGCCAGCAAATATTGCGCTTTGTGGGCATAGCCGACCATCAGCTTCTCACCTGATAGTGCAATAGCATCGCCGTCCTGCTTGGCGTGACAGGTGACATTGCCAAAATCCCAATCGCCATGCGCTTCATTCAGCGCAAGGGTGGCAACCGCGCCGCCAGCAATTTGGGGCAATATAGTTTTTTTCTGGTCCTCGCTGCCCGCAATAAGGAGCGCCTGCGCGGCCAATATGGTGTCTATATAGGGGCCGGCCAGCATGTGCTTACCCATTTGCTCCGCTATCGGCACCACTTCACCGAGCGATAGGCCAACGCCGTCATATTCCTCTGGAACAGCGATGGCGAGCCAGCCCAGATCAGCGATTTCTTGCCAGATAGCGGGGTCAAAACCCGTCTCATCATCGAGCAGGCTGCGCACCTTATCCATAGGGGATTTGTCGCGGCAGAAATTGGTGGCCACTTGCATAAGCTCGATCTGTTCCTCGGAATAACCGATAGTGCCTAGATTTTCCATGATGTCCTCAATCTCATAATTTTATTCCGTTTATCCTGAGCTTGTCGAAGGATTGTTCTCAATTGTCGACAATGCCTGCATTTCAACAAGCTCAATGCGAACGGTTTTGCTTGTTGTGCAGTGAACGGGTTAGTGTCTTGGCAATTATTTCACCGCCCTTTGGGCAGGCCCAGCACATGCTCTGCGACAATATTGCGCTGAATTTCCGATGTGCCGCCGCCAATAGTGGCGGAAAAGCTGTTGAGATAGCTGCGGTGCCAATAGCCGTCATCCACGGCATTTTCATCGCCGACATAATAGCCTGCGCGTGTCCCTTGAAAGCCCAGTGAAAATTCGGTCAGCTCGCGGATCATTTCGGTGCGGGCCAGCTTGTTCATCATGGCCAGACCCATGGGCTTGTCCTGATTAAGCGGGGCCATGCGGCGGCGCTGATTGTTAAGGTTGAGCGCCTGAATTTCCATCATCTGCTCAACCATTTTGTCGCGCATTATCGGAT
>CAZAHS010000243.1:0-3462 GCA_964484855.1 uncultured Sphingomonadaceae bacterium
GTTTTGCCGCCGCAAATGCCGGCCGATGTGCTCGCTGCGCAATTGGTGGCCTTTGTGCGGTTACGGCGCAAATATCATCCGGTGGCGCGCCATGGCCTTGTGCAATTTTATAGCCATGCCAAGCGGGCGCTGGTCGCCGAGCGGGATTTGCAATTGACGGCGCGCGAATATGATATTCTGCATTTCATTGCACAGGCCAATGGCCGCCCGGTTGGTGCAGCGGAATTGCTGCGCATTATTTTTGGTCTAAATTTCGATCCCGGCACCAATATTGCGGCAGTGCATATATATCGGCTGCGCAAAAAGCTTGCTGATCTGGGCTTTGCGCATTTGTTGCAAACGGTGCAGGGAAGGGGCTATCGTCTGGCATTAATGTGATGATGCAAAGGACGATAAGCCATGACGCAGGTAGAATTTTGTTTTGATCTCTCCAGTCCATGGACCTGCTTGGCCTTTCACAATATCGCACCCATTATAGAGCGCAGCGGCGCGGATATACGCTGGACACCATTTTTGGTCGGCGGCGTGTTTAATGCGGTCAATCAAAGCGTTTATGAAGGGCGGCAGGATTTGGATCATCCAAAGATGCGCTTCTTTTTCAAAAGTCTGAAAGACTGGGCGGCGTGGAGCGGTGTGACCATGAATTTCCCTTCGCCGCATCATCCTGTGAAATCTGTCCACGCCATGCGCTTTTGCTGCGCTTTGCAAGCAGATCAGGCCGCTTTATACAAATTTATGCGCGCTGCATTTGCTGCTTATTTTGCCGATCAGCGCAATTTGGATGATCCAGAGATTTTGACCGCAATTGCTAAAGAGGCGGGTCTGGATGGCGATGCGCTGCTGGCGCAGTCCCAAGGGGAGGCGGCCAAGGCGGATTTACGCGCCAATACGCAAATGGTGATTGATCGCGGCGGCTTTGGTTCGCCAACCATATTTGTTGGGCGCGGCGCAGATGATGCGCATGCAAAAATGTTTTTTGGCAATGATCAATTGCCGCTGGTCGAACGGGCCATTATGCAGGCATAATGATACGCAAAAATATAATCATATAGAGGGGGTTTTATGACCAACCGCGTTACCATTTCCGTTACAGATCATATCGCCGATGTGCGCTTTAACCGGCCAGATAAGTTAAATGCGCTTGATAAGGTGCAGATGGAGGCGATTGCCGCAGCGGGTGAGGAATTGGCCGCCATGCAGGATGTGCGTGCTATCGTTCTGTCGGGTGAGGGTAAGGGCTTTTGTGCGGGGCTGGATATGGCCAGTTTTACCGATAGCGCCACCACATCAAAGCTGATCGAACGCACACATGGCAATGCCAATCTGTATCAGCATATCGTGCTGCAATGGCGCAAGCTCGCCCCGCCGGTTATCGCGGCGGTGCATGGCGCGTGTATTGGCGGCGGCCTGCAATTGGCGAGCGCAGCGGATATACGCATTGCTGCGCCCGATGCCAAAATGTCGATCATGGAAATGCGCTGGGGCCTGATCCCCGATATGGGCAGCTTTACAACATGGCGCAGCTTTGTGCGCGATGATGTGCTGCGCGAGCTGACCTATACCAACCGCATATTTTCTGGTGAACAGGGCCAAGCGCTCGGCTTTGTTACTCATGTTTCAGACAATCCGCATGCAGATGCGATGACATTAGCGGCAGAAATTGCCAGCCGGAACCCTGATGCCATTAAATCGAGCAAGCGGGTTATTAATGCGCTGCCTGATCTGGACGAAGATGCGATATTGATGATGGAATCGGCGGAGCAGGACAAGATTAGCCGCACGCCCAATCAGATAGAAGCGGTGATGGCTTTCATGCAGAAGCGCGCTGCGAATTTTAGCGATTGATAAGCGCGTTATGAGCGATAACAAAATCTATCTTTCAGCCAATCAATTGCTCACCGATAGCTACCGGCTGGGGCGGCAGATTTTGGCGAGTGATTTCGCGCCAACGCATCTGGTCGGCATTTGGCGGGGCGGGGCGCCAGTGGGCATTGCGGTGCAGGAATTGCTAGAATATCATGGGCAGGAAAGCGACCATATCGCCATCCGCACATCATCTTATATGGGCATTGATAAAAAACGGGCAGGGGTGCGCGTTTTTGCACTGGGCTATCTGATTGATACTTTAGGGCCGGATGATAAGCTGCTGTTAATTGATGATGTATTTGATACAGGGCGCAGCATAGAGGCGCTGATTAACGAACTGTCGCAGCGCTGCCGATATAATATGCCAAAGGATGTGCGCGTTGCGACTGTCTATTATAAACCATCGCGCAATGAGACGAATATGGTACCTGATTTCTATGTGCACGAAACGCAGGATTGGTTGATCTTCCCGCATGAGCTAATTGGCCTGAGTGAAGAAGAGATTACCGCCAACAAAACCGATGCAGATATTATTTTGAACGCGCCCAATTGAGAGTGATGATATGACAGGATTTTCTTCTGCTGCTGAGCGCAATGCTTTTATTGCCGATCTGCCTAAGGCGGAACTGCATTTGCATATTGAGGGTTCGCTAGAGCCGGAACTGATGTTCGCTTTAGCGCAGCGTAACAAATTGGCGATACCTTTTGCTTCGGTTGAGGACGTGCGCGCGGCCTATGACTTTTCCAACTTGCAGGATTTTCTGGATATTTATTATCAGGG
This sequence comes from uncultured Sphingomonadaceae bacterium, assembly GCA_964484855.1. Classification (GTDB taxonomy): domain Bacteria; phylum Pseudomonadota; class Alphaproteobacteria; order Sphingomonadales; family Sphingomonadaceae; genus Alterisphingorhabdus. The sequence goes on from CAZAHS010000243.1 coordinate 2,648, forward strand.
CATGGGCGTGCTGATAGAGGAGCAGGATTTTTACGACCTGACCATGGCTTATTTACAGCGCGCAAAGGCCGACAATGTGCGCCATGTGGAGATTTTCTTTGACCCGCAAGGCCATACAGAACGCGGCGTTGCTTTTGCGTCAGTGATAAATGGCATCGCCCGCGCTTTGGCCGATGGTGAGCGTGACCTTGGTATAAGCTACCGGCTTATCATGTGCTTTTTGCGGCATTTGAGTGAGGAAGAGGCTTTCGCCACTTTAGAGCAGGCCAAGCCGCATCTGCATCTGATCCATGGCGTGGGTTTGGATTCATCAGAGCTTGGCCATCCGCCCAGCAAATTTGCGCGCGTCTTTGCTGCATGCCGGGAACTGGGAATGAAACTGGTGGCGCATGCCGGAGAAGAAGGACCACCAGACTATGTTTATGAAGCGCTGGACGTGCTGAAAATTGACCGTATCGACCATGGCAATCGCGCTTTAGAGGATACCGCGTTGGTGAAGCGGCTGGCGGATAAGGGTATCTGCCTAACGGTGTGTCCGCTTTCAAATCTGAAATTATGTGTGGTGGATGATCTGCATAATCATCCGCTGAAAACCATGCTTGACCATGGATTAAAAGCGACTGTTAATGCTGATGATCCCAGCTATTTTGGCGGCTATGTGAATGATAATTTTCAAGCAGTTGCAGGTGCGCTGGAATTGAGCCGCGATGAGCTGATTACGCTGGCACGCAATAGCTTTACTGGCTCGTTTTTGAGCGAGGATGATAAAGCGCAGCATTTGGCTGATATTGCGCGATATGCAGGGTTGTCCTGAA
>CAZAHS010000244.1:0-3460 GCA_964484855.1 uncultured Sphingomonadaceae bacterium
CGCGGCCCGGCCCCCCCGCCCGCCCCCCCCCGCCGGGGTTATTGTGCTTGAGAGTGTGTGCGGAATTTTCTTATTCTGCATTGCATTATGTGCGGTCCAGCATGTGAACATGTGCGCCGGGCTGCATCGGGTGGGTGACCAGGCTGACCTCAACCAGATCAAGCGCCAGCAATTCACGCCGTGCAGCCACGCCGCCGCGCATATTCGTCTCCGCCAGACCCTCTGCATAGCTGCGCACGCGATAGCCAAAGGACAGGCCGGTTACGCCGCCGCTTATCAGCATGTGCCGTGCCCTCGATGTGATAGATTGCCCGCTGCCATTACGGTCAATAAACCGCCCGATTACACGCAGCCCGCGCCTGTCTTCCGCCGCATAGGCAATTTCGCCAATTTGCTGGTCGGGCCGGTGCTGCCACAATAAGGGCCAGCTTTTTTGCCGTGACAGACTATGGCGAAACGCCCCTTGGCGTATAATGTCGCCGCCGCGATCAATATTATCAAACAGCGCGGCATAGCCGGCAAAGCGCAGGCTTTCTGGCGCATCAACATTATGCCGGATTTCAGACTTGGCCCTTTTCGGGGCATATAGGCCGCTCATGCAACCCAGTCCCAAAGGCCCAGCCGCACCGCGATACCGATTAACAATAGCGCCAATATACCGCGCACTGCCCATTGTATTGCCGCTTTCCATGCGCTTGCTTTAGCATCACGCCATGCGCCCAATAATTCGCGCAATTCGGCAAAATCATTGCGCGCTTTATCGTCTGACAGGCCCATACGCTCCAGCACCCGCGCCGCGCCCAAATCGCTTGCTTCCTCCACTATTGCGCGCAAGGTGACCAGATCACCGCCTTCATTCTCTGCCTGCGCGACCAAACGCGCCAGCATATCTTCATTCGTCATCGCTTCATGCTCCTCCATTGCTCTCAGCCCCGCCATCCCCCTCATCACCGCGCCGTGCCATGCCAACCGCCACGCGCTTTTCCGCATCGCTCAGAAAATCCGCCGCATTAATACGTGACCAAAGCCGTTCACGGTCTTCAGAAAATGCCGGTATTTGCTCCAGCTCAACGCGCAGATTATCTCTGGTTCCATCACCGGCATTGCCAGTGTCGGGCCAAGCGCTCAGCGCAGCGTTCACGCCGTCCAAAATACTATCCAAGAGCGGCAAAATGGTCAGCCGCCACAGCGCACGATTGGCTTCACGGTAATTGGCATAGGCATTATCGCCAGGCAGGCCGATCATCATCGGCGGCACCCCGAAAGCCAGCGCAATTTCACGCGCAGCAGCGGCTTTTAACGCGACAAAATCCATATCCGCCGGGGTTAGGCTGATGCCCTGCCATTTCAGGCCGCCCTCCAACAATAGGGGCCGCCCTGCATTATCCGCACCGGAATAGCTTGCCTCCAGCTCTGCCTTTAACCGGTCAAATTGCTCTGTGCTTAAAACGGCTCCTGCTTCACCCGGATCATAGACCAATGCCCCTGATGGCCGCGCAGCATTGTCCAGCAAAGAACGGTTCCATCGACTTGCCGCATTATGGATGGCAACAGCCTCTGCCGCTGCGCCCAAACAGCCCAGGCCATAATGGTCATCATCTGGGTGGAAACTGCGAATATGCACAATTTGCGGCCTACCATCGGCACTGAAGGCCGCAATATTATTGATTTTATCACCGATTTGGTACAAATATGTCTCAGGCCAACCATTTTCATCTGTCTCAACAGTCACGCGGTCAGGACGCAGCGCATATAGGCTGTCCGGGCGGCCATCAGCCCCGCAGATTATATGCACATAGGCATTGCCGTGCAGCATGATGTGCGAGGCAATAAGGCCGAGCAGCGGACTGCCCTGCACAGCACCATTGAGCAAATTTTGCGCGCGCTCATCACCCGATAAAGGCGCATTGCCAACACTGTCTGCGATAATCCGCACACTGCGCTGCGCCACCGGATTTTCCAGATAGGCAGCACGAAGCATGGCAGCATAGCCTTGCCCAGAGGCACCTTTATTGCCGCCATAAACAACGCCATAGGGCTGGCTTTGCGCATAAAAAAACCGCCCAGAAGGCGGTGCAAGTTGCGGCTTGGGTGATTGGCCCCCGCCCTTAAAGGCGAGCGCCAGATGTGATAGGATTCCCATAATATTCTCCATTGGACATAGCGCCAATAATCGGGCGCTATGTCATGCGTATTTTTGGCTGACCTTGCGGCCCCAATAACAGCGCGCTGAGCGCCCATACCAGCGCATCGGCGCGATCAGGTGAACGGCCCGGGCCAACATAGTCGCCGCCGGTTAGCAATCCGCACAATTCATCCTCCAGCCGCGCAAACATACCGCAATGGCACACGCGCCCTGCCTCATATAATGCAGCAACAGGCTCTGCCCGCGCCACCTTGCCGCGGCTGGCATGGACAAGCTTAACCGGCAACGCCACATTGGCTGCCTTCAACACCGACATCACCATTGCGCCGCCCTGATTGCTCTCTGCTATCACGCGGTCCGCACCCCAAATTTCAGCAGCATGCGCCGCTGCCTGCGCCCATTTTTCAGGTGATGCCTTTTCAACGCTGGCATCGGCCAGAACATGGCCCTGCCCTGTTTCGCTTAGGCCGACAACAATGATACCGCATGCATCGCCATGCGCACTGGCTGGTGGGTCAACGCCAATGATGATGCGCTGATAAAAGCTGGCAGCGTCCATTTGCTTTTCAGGCAAACGGCAGCTTTCAATCAATGTACGGGTCCATAATGCGCCTTCTGCATCTTCAATTAATTCGCCATAAAGTTCCTGACGGCCAAGCTGACTTTTGCCATATTGCGCCTCTATTGACGTTAAATAGGATGCAGGCAGATTAAGCCGATTATCCGCCGTGCCGCCGCGCGTTACCTTAATGTCATCACGCTTTAGAAGCGCCCGCAATAATGGCACGGCGCGCGGCGTTGTGGTGGCCAATACGCGCTGGTCATTGCCCAGACGCAGGCCCATCATTAAATTGCTCCATGTTTTCTGTGATGGCGATAAGCCATCACCTGATCGGCTGTTATTGCCATTTTGAATATCCCATTTGGCTATTTCATCACACCAACCATGGCTATGCTGCGGCCCGCGCAGGGCTTCCGGTTCAGCCGCACTATAGGCTATGGCCTGTGCACCTGATGGCCAGCGCAACCGGCGCAGGCTAGGCTCCCATAATATCCGTTCATCGCGCCTTGCTGTTGCCAACAAGCCGCTCTCTCCCTCTATCATCACGGAACGCACCTCGCCCTGTGATGCGCCGACCAGCGCAATGCGCGCTTCTGGCGCATTACGCGCCGCCATATGCACCCATTCTGCGCCTGCTCGCGTTTTGCCAAAGCCGCGCCCGGCCATGATGAGCCAGACCAGCCAATCGCCAATAGGCGGCAATTGTTCAGGCCGCGCCCAATTCTCCCAATTGTCCAGAAAAGCCTGTGCCT